>JADZET010000377.1 GCA_020850375.1 Phycisphaeraceae bacterium
CAGCACCCCCTTCACCATCCTCGCCGACATCGGCTCACCCGAGCACAAGTCCAACGTCGCCATCTCCGACCGCTACGTCGTCTGGGAGGACTGGCGAAGCAACCCCCCCGGCAACATCAACCGCATCGACCTCGATGTCTGGGCCTACGACCTGACCACAGGCCAATCCTTCCTCGTCGCCGGCGGCACCGGCGTCCAGCACGAGCCCTGGATCGACGGCAACAACGTCGTCTGGATCGACGAAGCCTCCGGCTCCCGCCAGATCATGTGGACCACCATCCCCGAACCCGCCACGGCAACTCTCCTCCTCCTCGCCACCCTCACCACCCTAAGACGCCGCCACTGACCCTCTGCCAAGCCCAGGCATTGCCATGCCTGGGTGTATCTCTGAATCACCACGCACCCAGGCGCCCCGGAGGGATCGCGCCTGGTTTTTTTATGCCCACTCTCCCCCCGCCACCAACCTCCCCTCCAAACCATTGTGCCCGACACACCCACTGGATACTCTGTGCCTGCGCGGGGCATCCCATGAAGACCTTCGCCCGTCAATCCATCACCTCTCACTGCGTCGGCGGCCTCTGGCCCGAGATGCTCGGCCGCGTCGACCTCGGCGAATCGTTCGTCCTCGAAACCAACGCCTTCAACGCCGCCAACGGCCCAATCGAGATCCTCGGCATCAAGGCCGGCGAACCCATCGCCGTGCACGTCGACGACATCCGCATCCTCCCCCCCTTCAACGCCTGCGTCGGCGGCCCCTTCATCGTCGGCCCCGAGCAGAAGCTCGAATACCGCGATGGCTGGTTCCATTGGCCCGACCACTTCCGCCTCCGCGCCAAGCCCTCGATCGGCAACGTCGCCGTCCTGCCCCAGCCCACCGACGAAATCCTCGAAATGTCCCGCCAGATGAGCGACGGCAAATGCTTCTGGCCGAACGAGCGAGGCTGGCGCCGCGTCGTCAACGACCCCCGCGGCAAACACTGCCATCAGGACTGCTCCGCTCTCGGCGTCGGCGCCACGATCCACCTCAAGGCACAGGTCGACGGCGCCGGCCTGTGCCTCGCCGACGTCCACGGCTACATCGGTCAGGGCGAGATGGGCTTCGCCGCCATCGAGGTCGCCGCCGACGTCCGCCTCCGCGTCGAACGCTCAAGCGGCTGGCTCGTCGACTGGCCCCTCATCGAGACCGACGACCAGATCATGGTCTTCTCCTCCTACTCCCGCGCCTACATCCACCGTCCCGTCATGCGCTATGTCGACGTGGCCCGCGAGGCCTACCACGCCATGGTCGAAGTCGTCGCCCACCGTATCGGCGGTTCCTTCCAGGACGCCAACACCCTCGTCGCCACCGCCGTCGACATCCGCAACTGCGCCCTCTATGGCCTGCAGGGCTTCATCTCCGACGACAAATCCCCCCACACCGACGAGATCGCCCTCGTCGCCGCCCTGCCCAAACACGTCTTTGCTTAACCTCCCACCCCAGGAGCCCTCCTACCCCCGCTATGCCCCCTCCCCAAATCAAATTTGCTATCAGTCATCGGAAGGCTGGTGACAGGTCATCGGCGGACAGCGCGGCGAGTGGGTGGTAGTCGTCATCCAGCGCCCTTGGGAGAGAGTGTGGAAGGGCAGAGAGAGGGGTAACATGTCTCCCATGCCCCCTCCGCCCTACTGCGAGGATGAGGTCCGCTGCACCAACGCCGGGGTGACGCTGGCGGGCACGCTCTCGCTGCCGACCGATGGCACGCCCCGGCCAGCCGTGGTCCTCATCAGCGGCTCGGGGGCCATGGACCGCGACAGCGCCGCGTTCGGCCACCGGTCGTTCTTCGTGCTGGCCGACCATCTGGCCCGCCAGGGCATCGCGGTCCTTCGTACCGACTCGCGCGGCGTTGGCAAGTCTACCGGCAGCGCCCAGGCATCCACGCTACGCGATCGGGCCGCCGATACGCTGGCCCTGCTCCGGTTCCTCCAGTCCCATCGTGGCATCGACCCGGACCGGATCGGACTGATCGGCCACAGCGAAGGTACGCTCGTCGGCGCCCTGACCGCCGCCCAGTCGGAGGTCGGGTTTCTGGTCCTGATGGCCGGCCCAGGCCAGCCTCTCGCCAGCGTGTTTCTGGCCCAAGGAAGCCTGCTCCTGCGGGGCGCTGGGGCCACCGAGGAGTTCATCGCTCGCTTCACGCACAAGGAGCGACGGCTCTTTGCGCTCCTGGCCGCCGAACCCGACGATGCCGCCGCCCGGCGGAAGTTGGTTGAGATCGAATCCGGGTGGCAGGAGACCTTGACTCCGCAGGAGAAGCGATGGCTCACGGCAATCCTCCGCCCGTCCGCGGACCAGTGGCTCTCTCCCTGGTTCCGGGACCTGTGCAGCTTCGATCCGCGGCCGGTGCTGGGCCAGGTGCGCTGCCCGGTCTTGGTGCTGGCCTGCGAGCTGGACCGGATGGCATCTCCGTCCGAGGCCCTGGCGTCCATCGGCCAAGCCCTCCACGCTGGGGGCAACCGCGATCACGAGCTGCGCCTGCTTTCCGGGCTCAATCATTGGCTCCGGCCCGGCAAGACCGGCATGTGGGATGAGTGCAAAGAGCCGGGTCCCACGATTGCCCCAGCCGTCTTGGAGTTGATTGGCGAGTGGATCGGGCGGCAGGCATGCCGTTCAAGAAGTTGCCAGTGAACGGATCTCCAGAAAGTGACAGGCCGCGGGACGTGCTCGCCTCATCCCCCGCCCCCAAGCGTCAAACTCCCTCTCTTGCCTTCTCCCCTGCCACGCCCTCTCGAATCGCAGCCTCCACCGCCTTTGACAAATCACTCCTCGAAGTCGTCGGGAAATCCATCAACCTGACCACCAGCAGACCTTGCTCTTCTCGCCACCATGCAAGCGAGAATTCTCCCAACCCCCAGTAATTGGGCCTGTCGGCATCCTGTTGCAGCCCCATCCTGACCGCGACATCCTTCAGAACCGCCTCCACTCCCGTGTTATCCGGCACGGTGATGACCGTGATGCCCATCGCCCAGCGATGCTTCGGCGCAGATGGCTCCCGGAAGTACATCACTCGCAAATAACCATCGCATCCAGCCATCCACGCCACGGAACTCAGCAGAAAAATGAGACCCGCACTCAGCTTTCTCATGCAAGCGCCTCTCACTTCCCCCCCACCGTCAGCTTCGCCATCTTCTCCACATTCCCCGCCGCGATCTTCTCAAACCCGCTCCCCAACTCCCCGATCGGGTCCGGCGGCGCAATCTCAACGACTTTCTCTCCGAGTTTCGCCTCCCCACGCCGCACCTTCTCCTGAAACTTCCGACACTCGCTCAGCAGCGCGTCGAGGATCTCCTCCTCCGGCACATTCGCCACGCGCTCGCCCTGCACGTAGATGATCCCCCGCCGATCCCCCGCGAAGATCGCCACGTCCGCCCCCTCCGCCTCGCCCGGCCCATTGACCACGCAACCCATCACCGCCACCTTGATCGGCAGCGCGATCTCCGCCTCGAGCTTCTTGCGCACCTCCTGCACCAGCTTGAACAGATCCACCTGGATCCGCCCGCACGTCGGGCACGCAATCAACTCCGCCCCCTTGCGCTCGCGCAGCCCCAGGATGTACATCAATTCCAGCCCGTCCTGCACCTCATACACAGGATCGTTCGCATAGCTGATCCGCACCGTATCGCCTATACCCGACGCCAGCAGGTGCCCGAGCGGCACCACGCTGCGAATCGTCCCCGTCTCCTTCGGCCCCGCGTGCGTCACCCCCAGGTGCAGCGGATGATCGAACCGCTTGCTGATCTCCGTGTACGCGTCGATCACCAGCAGCGGATCAATGCTCTTGGCGCTGATCACCACATCATAAAAGTTCCGCTCATAGAAAATATCCAGATACTCTTCGAGCTTGGCGATCATGATCGCCAGCATGTGCCCATGCTTGTTATGGCTGAACACGCCCCCCAGCTCCTTCAGCCGCCTCTGCTTGTCCTTCCGCTCGACGATCGATCCCTCATTGACCCCCACCCGGATCGGCAGCGAGCGCTCCTTGCACGCGTCGATCACCTTCCCCACCTGCGCCTTGTCGCTGATGTTCCCCGGGTTCAGCCGGATCTTGTGCACCCCCGCCTCGATCGCCTCCAGAGCCCGCTGAAAGTGAAAGTGCACGTCCGCCACGATCGGCACGCTCACCTGCGGGATGATCTCCCGCAGCGCGTCGGTGTCCTTCTTCTCCGGCACCGCCACCCGCACCATGTCCGCCCCCGCCGCCGCCAGCTTGTGGATCTCCGCCACGCACTTGTCAATCTCGTACGTGTACCCCGCCGTCATCGTCTGCACGCTGACGCGCCCGTCCCCCCCGATCTTCACGCGCCCCACCCGCTCGTCCCCCACCACCACCTGCCGCGTCTTGCGTCGCTCCATCATCGCGCCGTTTCCTCTTGGATAAAGTCACCCGACTCATCGCACTCTTAATCTCTTCCGGAACCCCCAAGTATATCACCTCAATAAAGAAGCCCACGTTCCCCGAACGTGGGCCTCTGTTTCATCACGTCAATTCCCCGCAACGCCCCGTCCTAAGCCCAGGCATGGCATGCCTGGGTTCCGGGCGCCCGGGCTTCCGGGTCTTCCGGGGCTTCCGGGGGTTCTTACTGCCCCGGCAGTTTCATCCCCGACACCGCATCCTTCGTCCCCTGCGTCGCCTCGTTCACCTTGCTCGTCATCTGTCCCTTGACCTCTTCCCAGCGTGCGATCGCCTTGCCGTACATCTCCTTCGCCTGATCCATCAGCTTCGTCGCCTCAGCCTGCAGCTCCGCCGCCTTGTCGCTCGCCGCCGTCTTGGCCTCCTCGAGCTTGGCCTTGGCCGCCTCCATCTTCTTGTCCAGGTCCCCCATCAGCGACTTGAGCTGCGCATCCGCCGAAGCCGACGCCCCAGCCTTCAGCGACGCCACCTGCGACGACAGCGCATCCCACTGCTTCTGCATCGCCGCCGTCGCCTCCCCCGCCTTCGCCTGCACCTGCTCCATCACCCCCCCGGAAGTCCCAGCCCCGGAAGTGCTTCCCGCGGACGTCCCCGGGGCGCTTCCGGGGGCCGCCGGCTGCGACCCCGGCTCCTCGCCGCACCCCACCATCGCCGCCGCCGTCACCACCGCCGCCGCCCACACCCAGCTCTTGTGCATCCTCATTTCC
>JADZET010000378.1 GCA_020850375.1 Phycisphaeraceae bacterium
GCAGCTACTACGCCCGCGTGGCCGGCTCGGGCGGCGGCATCCGGCTGGACGTCGGGTCGCTGGCGGGCTCGGGCCTGATCTCGGCCAACGGCGGCAACGGCTACAACGACGGTGGGGCCGGCGGCGGGGGACGCGTGGCGGTCTATTACGACGACGTTGGGGGCTTTGACCTCGCCAAGATCACGGCCCACGGCGGCCATGACGGCGACGCTGACGCCGCCGCGGTCGGGACGGTCTATTTGAAGGACCGCGCCGGTGCGGGCGAGCTGCGCATCGACAGCCACGGCGCCCCAACCGGCTCCTGGACGCCGCTGGGGGTGGCCTCGGACTCGCTCTTCCTGGCCGATCGCCTGGTCATCCAGGGCACCGGTGTGGTGGCGGCCCCCGAGCACGAGATGCCGATCCTCGCCCAGGATGTCTCCCTGCTGGGCGGGGCGGTTCTGACCCACCGTCCGGCCACGGCGGATCAGAGCTTCTCACTACAGATGAGCGTCAGCGGCAGTTTCCTGATCGACGCCTCTTCTCGGATCGACGTGAGCAACCGCGGTTACCTGCTCGGCCGGGCCAGCGGCAACGCCACGGAAGCGGCGGCCACGGGGGCCATGGGCGGCAGCTACGGCGGCCTGGGCTGGAACGCTTCGGCGAACAACCTCTACGGCCTGGCGGAAGATCCAAGCGAGCCCGGCGCCGGCGGAGGCACCACCTGGGGCCAGGGCGGCTCCGGCGGCGGGCTGGTCC
Source organism: Phycisphaeraceae bacterium (assembly GCA_020850375.1). Next base: position 739 of record JADZET010000378.1, read on the forward strand.
GCATCACCGCCGGGCAGATGACCGTGGATGGCCAGATCCAAGCCAACGGCGGCGACGGCTGGTACTACGGCCGATCCGCTGGCTCCGGCGGCGGCGTCCGTCTGGACGTCGGCACGCTGGGCGGTTCGGGCTCGATCTCCGCCAACGGCGGCGTCGGCTACAGCGACGGTGGTTCCGGCGGCGGGGGACGCATCGCCATCTACCATTGGGGCGAGATGACGCTGCCCGGGTCCAGCGTGACCGCGGCCGAGGGCGGCGCTGGGCGGCCAGGCCAGGCCGGCACCGTTTACATCGAACTGACCGAACATGACACCGCCCCGCCCGTGGTCGTCAGCCACCAGCCCAGCGGTGTCGTCGGGGAATCGGTTTCGAGCCTGATCGTCCAGTTCAACGAGGACATCGACCCCAACTCCTTCACCGGCCAGGACGTGATCGTCGCCCTGCCCGACGGGTCGACGCTCGACCCGTCCCTGATCGAGATCATTCACCTCGACGTCGGCCGGTTCGAGCTGCGTTGGACCGCGCTGACCGCGCCAGGGCTCTATCAACTGACGATCGGGCCGGAGATCGCGGACCTGTTCGCCAACGCCATGTCGGCGGCCTACAGCGGTTCGTTCAGCATCGACCTGACCGGCCCGCGCGTCACGGACATCTCGCCCGCCGGCCAGGTCCACCAGGCCCTCGAGACCATCGACGTCATCTTCGACACCCCCGTCGACGCCGCGACCTTCACCCCGCAGGACGTTTCCCTGCTCGGGCCGGGCGGCGCCCAGATCCAGGTCGCCTCGATCACCCCGCTCACCGGCACGAGCTTCCGCCTGACCTTCGCCCGCCAGACCGCCCCCGGAAGCTACCAGCTCCGCGTCGGGCCGGGCGTGACGGACGGGGTCGGCAACCTCATGGATCAGGACGCCGACGGTGACAGCGGCGAGGAAGTGGACGACGTCTACGCCACGACGATCACCGTCCTGTTCCCCGAGCTGTCGATCGACAGCCTGGGCTTCCAGGCCGGCCTGATCGCCGTCGGCCAGTCCATCCAGGTCAGTTGGACCGTCCGCAACAGCGGCAACCAGCCCGCCACCGCCAACTGGGTCGACGCCCTGTACCTCTCGCTCGACGACGTGCTCGACGGTTCGGACACCCCGCTGGCCCAGGTGAGCATCGACGCCCAGACCCCCCTGGTCGCCGGCGCGGACTACACCATCGGCCGGACTATTGTCCTGCCCATGGTCCAGCCCGGGACCTGGAGGCTGCTCCTGCGGATCGACCGCGATAACCTCCAGGACGAGACCGACGAGACCAACAATGCCGCCCTGGCCGACATCACGCTGACCGCCCCAGACCTGACCGCCAGCCTCGGCACGCTGCCGGCCTCGGCGGCCGTGGGACAGGAACTCTCGGTCACCTGGACCGTCCACAACATCAGCGGCGTCGGGGCCGTGGCCGACTGGAACGACGTCCTCTACCTCTCGTCCGACGACCAGATCAGCGACCAGGACCTGGTCCTGCTCACCCAGCCCGTCACCACCCAGACGCCCCTGGCCGCCGGCGGCAGCTACACGCTCGTCCGCAAGGTCGTCATTCCCAACGTCACCCCCGGAAGCTGGAAGTTGCTCGTCAAGACCGACGCCGGCGCGGCCCAGGTCGAGACGGATGATCTGAACAACGTCGCCGCCGCGTCGATCGAGGTCCGCCTGGCCAACCTCATCACCGAGGTCGTCACCGCCCCGGACGTGGTCTACAGCGGCCAGCCGGCCGAGATCGCCTGGCGGGCACGCAACATCGGTAACGGCCAGACCTCCGCCACGACCTGGACGGACCGCGTCTATCTCTCCTTCGACGACGCCCTCGGCGACGACCTCGATCTCGGCTCGTTCGCCTACACCGTGTCCATCCCCCTGGCGGGCCTGGCCGCCGGCCAGAGCTACAGCCAGGTCCGCTCCGTGACCATCCCCGAGCGGGTGGACGTGCCGGCGGGCAACTACTGGATTTTCGTCGTCACCGACGCCGCCGGCTCGGTCAGCGAGTCCGACGAGACCGACAACACCGGCCGGACCGCCCTGGCCGTGCCCCTGGTCCTCTCGCCCGTGCCCGACCTGGCTGTCTCGGCCGTGTCCATCCCGGCCGTGGGCGTCGTGGGCCAGACGGTGACGGCAACCTGGACGGTGACGAACGTCGGCCAGGCCGCCACCGGTGCTTCGCCCTGGATTGACCGGGTCTATCTCTCGGCCGACGGCTCGCTTGAGGGGGCCGTCCAGCTCGCCGCGTACTTCGGCAATGCCCCCTTGGCCGCCGGCGACGCCTACACCCGCAGCGAGACCCTGACGCTGCCGAGCCTGCCTGATGCGAGCTACCGCCTGCTCGCGGTCACCGACGCCGCCGGCCAGGTCTACGAGCGCGGCGCTGAGTCCAACAACACCGCCCCGTCCGATGGCCAGATCGCCCTGGCGCACACGGACCTGCGGGTCGAGGAAGTCCGCGGACCCCCGACGGCCACCTCCGGCACGGACATCCTCGTGAGCTGGACCGTCCACAACGACGGCACGGGCGCCACGCCCACCCCCGGAAGCGACGCATGGATCGATCGCCTCTACCTGTCGACGACCGAGCAGGGCGGTGGGGCGGACGTCCTGCTGGGCGAGCTGAGCCACAGCGGCGCCCTGGCCCCCGGCGGAACCTATGACGCGCAGCTGACCGTCAGACTCCCGCGCAGCGCCCAGGGACCCTATTACCTGCGTGTCGTCACCGACGCCGGCGGCGCCGTGGTCGAGCCCGACGGCGAGTCGAACAACCAGACCGCCTCGGCGCCCATGACCGTCACCCTGGCGCCCTACGCCGACCTGCACACCAGCGCCGTCACCACCCACGCCGCCCTGCTCATCGGCGACCCGGTGGACCTGACCGTCACCTGGACCGTCGAGAACCTGGGCACGGGATCCGGCGACGTGGCGAGCTGGGTCGATCGTGTGGTCCTCTCGACCGACGCGACCTACGGCAATGGCGACGACCGCGAGATCGGCCGGTTCGTCCACGACGGCTTGCTGCCCGTGGGCTCGACCTACTCCGACACCCGGATCATCACCCTCGCCGCCGCTACGCAGGGCCGGTTCTATGTCTTCGTCAAGGCTGACATCGACGACGCCGTGTACGAGCACGCCGACGCCCAGTCCAACGTCGGCCGGACGAACTCGACCATCGACGTCACGCCCCAGCCCTACGCCGATCTGATCGTGGACGTCGTCGTCAGCCAGGACCTCGCCAGCAACGGACTGCCGATCACCGTGCAGTGGACCGTCTCGAACCAGGGCATTGGCGTCACCGACAGCCCCAACTGGTCCGATCGCCTCTGGCTGTCGGCCGACCCCAACGGGGCCGGGGCGATTCAGCTCGGCAGCTTCACCCATGCCGGCGCCCTGGCCGCCGGCGGCTCCTACACCCGCACCGTCGAGGCCACGCTGCCCGCCAGCCTGCCCGGCGGAACCTATTACGTCTTCGTCACCACCGGCGGGCCCTACGAGTTCCTCTACGAGAGCAACAACACCACCCGCGCCCTCGACCCGCTGACCGTCCTGTTCATCCCGCCGCCCCAGGGCGATCTCCAGGTCACCACCGTCACCGGCCCGACGGACGCCCTCGATGCCCAGACCGCCGAGATCTCCTGGACCGTCCGCAACAACGGCCCGGACTCGATCGACGCCAACTGGGTCGACCGCGTCCTCCTGGCGCCCAACGGGAACCTCAGCCAGGCCATCCACCTCGGCGACTTCACCCGCGTCGGCGGCCTCGAGGCGGGCAAGACCTACTCCCGTACCGAGGTCGTCCGCCTGCCCCAGACCCCCGGGGTCTACCGCATCGTCGTGATCACCGACGTCGGCAACGCCACCGCCGAAGCAAACGAGACCAACAACACCACCCTCGCCGACGCCGGCCTGACCCTCTCGGTCAGCCCCCGGCCCGACCTCCAGGTCATCTCCGCCATCGGCCCGGCCACCGTCACCGCCGGCGGCGTGATCGACGTCGAATGGGTCGTGTCCAACCTCGGGCCCGTCAAGACGCCCACCGGCGGGTCGCGCTGGACCGACGCCGTCTTCCTCTCCATGGACCACACCCTCGGCGGCGGCGACATCGCCCTGGGCACCCTGGCCAACGGCAGCGCCCTGACGCCGGGCGAGAGCTACGGCTCGAACCTCCAGAGCCTCCGACTGCCCAACGGCGTGGCGGGCAACGTCTACATCATCATCGCCGTCGACGTCACCGTCGTGAACAACGGCGCCGTCCCCGGTGGCAACGGCGCGGTCGACGAGTACACGGCCGAGGGGAACAACTACTTCGCCATTCCCCTGGCCGTCGACGCCATCCCCGTGCCCCCGCCGGACCTGGTCGTCACCTCCGTCGCCGGCCCGACCGATGCCTTCGACGACACCACCATCACCGTCCGCTACCGCGTCGAGAACCGCGGACCGGGCGTCACCGGCCGCGACTCCTGGACGGACTCGATCTGGCTCTCGACGACCAAGGGCCGGCCCTACGCCCCGCTGATCGGCAGCGACATCCTCCTGGGCAACTTCGGCCACAGCGGCGCGCTCCAGCCCGGCGCGTATTATGACGCCCAGGTCACCGTCCGCCTGCCCGCCCACATGGCCGGCCAGTACTTCCTGACCGTCTGGACCAACTCCTCCAACTCCGTCTACGAGACCTCCCTCGACGTCAACCTCAACCCCGACTCGCCCAACGACCTGCTCAGCAGCAACTTCAAGGCCACGGCCATCACCGTGATGTTCACCCCGCCGGCCGACCTCGAGGTCACCAGCGTCGTCGCCCCGGCCGCGGCGGTGGGGGGGCAGGAGGTCACGCTCACCTGGACCGTGGCCAACCTCGGCTCGGCCACCACCGACAAGGACCAGTGGGCCGACGCGATCTACATCTCCACCGACGACGACCTCTACGACGGCCAGGGCCAGCAGTGGCTGGTCTTCGCCACCCCGCACTACGGCGCGCTGGCCGTCGGGCAGTCCTACACCCAGCAGTTCACTTTCACCCTCCCGCCCTCCGCCTCCGGCAGCCACTTCATCGTCGAGACCAACGCCGACCCCATGATCGCCATGACCGACGAGGAACTCTTCCTCCGCCAGGTCCAGGAGATCGTCGACCGCGCCGAGGAAGTCCTCGGCCACCCCCTGACCGAGGTCAGCTACGACGACCTGACCAAGCTCACCAAGTCCGACATCATGTACATCCTCGTCGGACCGCCCCAGGCCCAGTCCACCCGGGTCTTCGAGTCCACCCTCACCGACAACAACCAGCGGGCCGCCGCCAGCGTCATCACCAACCTCCCGGCCGACCTGGTCGTCAGCGACGTGACCATCGCCGACTCCGTCGACTCGGGCACCACGGCGACGATCTCCTGGACCGTCACCAACATCGGCGGCGACACCTGGTCCGGCACGACGCGCTGGGTCGATTACGTCTACTTCTCCCCCGACCCGACCTTCCTCGCCGACCGGGCCAGCCTTGTCGCACAGGTCGTCCACGCCGGCGGCCTGGCCAGCGGACAGAGCTACTCCGCCACCGCCCAGATCCCCATCCCCGCCGGCATCGAGGGCAAACGCTACGTCCATGTCTTCAGCGACATCGCCATCGACCGCTTCGGCAAGCCGATCACCCCCGGCGAGCTGCAACCCGGCGCCTTCCCCGGCTGGCCCGATGAATTCGCCGGCCGCGCCTGGGAACTCGGCCCCAAGGTCCTGAACACCGCCTCGGCCTTCACCCACGTGGTCTATCGTGAGCCCGACCTGACCGTCACCTCCCTGCTCATCGCCCAGGGTGCCGCCGTCATCGACAGCGGCGGATACGTCAGCATCACCTGGACCGTCAAGAACCAGGGCAACGCCCCCACACGCGTCGGCACCTGGTACGACCGCGTCTTCATCTCCCAGGACACCTCCCTCGACCTCTACGACGAGATCCTGGGCACCTTCCGCCACGAGGGCGTCGTCGCGGCCGACGGCACGTATGAGGTCACCGGCACCATCCGTCTGCCCGACGACATCGACGGCACGTTCTACATCCTGGTCTACATCGACTCGCCCTTCGACCGCGATCCCCAGGCACGACCGCTGCCCTACCCCAGCACCCAGGGCGGCACGCGCCTGCGCGGCCAGGGCGAGGGCTACGTCCGCGAGTTCCGCGGCGAGGGCAACGACATCACCAGCCAGCCCGTGAACATCCGCCTCGTCCAGTCGCCGGACCTGCGCGTCACCGACGTGCAGACCGCCGCCCACGTCCTGACCGGTCAGAGCTTCGTGGTCACCTACCACGTGGCCAACGTCGGCCCCGGCGACACGCCCGACCGCCAGGACCAGTGGTCCGACATGGTCTATCTCTCTCGCGACGGGTACCTGGACATCTACAGCGATCACCTCGTCAGCCAGGGCGGCCTGTTGCACAAGGGCCTGCTGGCCAACGGCGATGGCTACGACGTCACGGCCGAGTTCCTCCTGCCACGCGGCATCCTCGGGCCCTACTACGTCTTTGTCGTCACCGACGTCCCCGACGCCCTGCACCCGCGCGGCTACGTCTACGAGGGCGCCAACGAGGCCAACAACACCGCCGCCAGCCTCGTGCCCATGCTCATCGACCTGCCCCCGCCCGCCGACCTGGTCGTCCAATCCGTCACCGGCCCCGCCACCGCCGCCGCCGGCCAGACCGTCGTCATCGCCTGGACCGTCACCAACGCCAGCACCCAGGACCTCTCGGGCTTCTGGGCCGATTCGGTCTACCTCTCCGCCGACGCCCTCTGGGACTGGTCCGACAAGCTCATCGGCACCGCCGACAGCTATATCAACACCGACGGCTCGACCACCGTCCCGGCCGGCTTCATCCTCCCGCCCCCCGAACTGCCCGCCGGCGCCTCCTACACCGCCCAGATCACCGCCCGCCTCCCGATCGTCCTGCCCGCAGGCTATCGCCTGATCGTCCGCACCGACATTTTTGACGACATCCACGAGGGCGCCAGCGACGCCAACAACAAGACCACCTCCGCCGACACCCTCGAGATCACCGTCGAAACCCTCGAACTCGGCGCCACCTACACCGACCCCCGCACCGGACTCGACAGCCGCCTCTACCGCGTCATGGTCCCCGCCGGCCAGACGCTCGAAGTCTCCGCGCTTACCGCCGTGGGCGAACTCTATGTCCGCTACGAGGCCCTCCCCGACGCCATCCGCTACGACGCGGGTTACACCGGCTACGCCGGCGGCTCGCCCAACGTCCGCGTCCCGACGACCCAGGGCGGTTACTACTACATCGCCGTCCGCGGGGCCTCCGGAGCTTCCGGGGGCGTCAAGCTCCAGACGCGACTCGTGCCCCTGAGCATCGCCAGCGTCAGCCCCGACACCGGCGGCGACGACCGCTACGTCACCACCACCATCCACGGCGCCCGCTTCGACAACGCGGCCGTGATCAAGCTCGTCCGCCCGCAGATCGGCGAGTTCGAGCCCGTGGCCTACGAGATCGTCGACGCCACGACCATCATCGCCACCTTCGACCTCCGCGACGCCCCGCGCGGCCTGTACGACGTCCGCGTGACCAATCCCGACGGCCAGTCCGTCACCGCGCCGTACCGCTTCCTGGTCGAGAAGGCTGTTCCCTACGACGTGACCGTGGGCCTGGGCGGCCCCGGCCACATCGAGCCGGGCAACGTCGGCATCTACGGCCTGTCGCTCTACAACCTCTCGAACGTCGACGTGCCCTACGTCTACGTCCAGTTCGGCGTGCCCCGCGTGGCCAACAAGGCCGTGAGCCTGATCCCAGGCGAGGCCCTGACCTTCAGCGGCAACCTCGCCGGCTCGCCGAGCCTCCTCGGCGTCGACTGGGCCGACGTCGATCCGCTGCTGAACCTCGGCGGCCAGCTGACCAACAGTGGGTTCGTCTTCGACCTGCGCAACCAGGGTTACGCGGGCCTGACCTTCGCCGTCGACGCCTACCCCGAGCTTCGCCGCCTGCTCGCCGAGGACCCCAAGTTCCTCGAGAACCTCTCGGACGAGGCCCTCGACGAGCTGAGCTTCGACTTCTACATCCAGGCCTCCGCCACGCCGATGTCGGTCGATGAGTATCTCGACTGGCAGCGTGGCGTCGCCGAGTCGCTGCGGCCGCTGATCGTCGCCGACGAGAGCGCCCCGGCCGCCCTGAAGCTCGCCGCCTCCGACGCCGACGCCTGGGCCGACCTCTACCTCAGCTACCTCACCGACGCCGGCCTGCTCCGCGCCGCCGACGTCCCGCCCGACATCGCCGACCAGGGCAAGGTCGCCAGCCGCGTGGCCTCGGCCATGGCCGCCCTCCTCGGCGGCGACGGCGGCGCCCAGGTCATCGCCGACAGCTACGGCGACCTCTCGGGGCTGATCGACCTGGTCCGGACCTGGCTCGGACACAATCCCGACGCCTACGCCGCCGGAAGCCTGCCCGACCTCGAACAGTACGACCTCAACCTCTCCCACACCACCCACGCCGAGGCCTTCGTCATCCGCGTCTACCTCAAGGGCGGCTTCGAGGGCGTCCAGCTCGACGACCAGTCCTCCAAGGACCCCGGCCTGGCGGGCTACCTGGCCATCGGCGGCGCGACCCGATCCGGCGACATCTTCGTCACCCCGCCCAGCGGCGCCGGCCAGGCCAACTACGTCCCGGTCAACACCGCCCTGCCCTACCTGATCGGCTTCAAGAACAGCTCCGACGCCACCAGCGCCGTCAAGCAGATCCGCCTGGTCACCCAGATCGACCCCAACCTCGACAAACGCCGCTTCACCCTCGGACAGATCCGCCTGGGCGACACCGTGGTGGACCTGCCCTCGCTGGCGGCCCTGACGACCGAGTACGACTACTCCGACTCCCTGGGCTTTGTCCTCTCCGTCACCGCCGGCATGGACATCGACACCGGCATCGCCACCTGGGTCCTCCGCGCCGTCGACCCCCTGACCGGCAACCTCATCGACGACCCCCTCGTCGGCCTGCTGCGGCCCGGACAGGACGGCCAGGTGAGCTTCGCCATCCAGGCCATGCCCGACGCCCCCAGCGGCACGGTCGTCACCACCTCCGCACGCATCTTCTTCGACACCCTCACCCCGCTGGACTCCGCCGAGGTCACCGCCACGATCGATTCCGTCGCCCCGACGACCCAGTTGACCGTCATCGACCTGGGCAACGGCTCCTACTCGCTCTCCTGGGCCGCGGCCGACGACACCCTCGGCAGCGGCGTGATGAACTCGAGCCTCTACGTATCGACCGACGGCGGGGCCTACATCCGACTGCTCGACAAGACCACCCTGACCTCCTACGTCTACCAGGGCCGCGCGGGCGAATCGGCCCAGTTCGTCGTGGTCAGCGCCGACGCGGCCGGCAACGTCGAGGCCGCGCCCGACGGCGTCCTGCTGCCCTCCTACCGGCCGTCGATCAACCTCGGCTCGCTGCCCAGCGCCCCGCCCACCGCCACCCGTCTGCCCGATACCGACGAGGTCTTCGCCCAGACGCCCGTCAGCGCCCTGTTCCAGTGGGCCCTGCTCGAGGTGCCCGGCCGGCAGTCGATCACCCACCCGTCGTCCTTCAGCAGCATCTTCGAACCCTTCGCCGCCGGGGCGTTCGTCTGGGATGTCGCCGATTCGGGCGCGGGGATCGGCCCGCTGGGCATCGCCTTCAGCCCCGACGGCAAGAGCGTCTTGGTCAGCGGCGGCGCCGGCCGCAACAACCTCTACAAGTTCACCACCACCGGCGGCGCCGCCACGACGCCCCTGGCCACGCTCGACGTGCCGATCTACGACATGGCCTTCGACGCCGACGGCCAGCTCTGGGCCACCACCGGCGGCGGACCGCTGGTCCTGATCGACCCGGCCACTGGACAGATCGTCGAACGCTACGGCCAGGGCGTGAACCTCGGCCTGGCCGTCGATCCGATCGCCCACAAGTTCTACGTTTCGACCCGTAACGGCGTGGAGATCTTCGACACCCTCACCCGCCAGTTCTCCGCCTTCTCCGACGTCCGCGTCGACGGGCTGGCCCTGGCGCCCGACGGCACGCTCTGGGCCGCGACCTGGCCCCACGATGGCCAGATCGTCCGCTTCGATGCCTACGGTCGCGCCGAGGTCATGCTCACCCTCGCCCACGAGGCCGAGGGCCTCGCCTTCGGGCCCGCCGGCAGCCTCTACGCCGGCCTCCTCTTCGTCAGTCACGACGCCGGCGGCGCCCTGACCATGGTCGATCTCGCCTCCATGCAGACGGTTGAGGTCGCCTCCGGGGGCTCGCGCGGCGACTTCCTGCACTTCGGCCCCGACGGCCGGCTCTACCTCACCCAGTCGAACCAGGTCGACGTCCTCCAGCCCGTCACGCCGCCGCACGTCCTGGCCATGACGCCCGTGCCCGGCTCCACCCTCGTCCCCGACGTCAGCACCGCCCGCGTCATCTTCGACCTCGACATGCTCGCGGATTCCTCGTCCGGGGGCGGATCGGTCATCAACCCCGACAACTTCCTCCTGACCGACCTGCTTTCCGGCCGGTCGATCCCCATCGGCTCACTGGCCTACGATTCGGCCACACGCTCGGTCTACCTCGGCTTCGAGTCGCTCCAGCCCGCCGAGTACGAGCTACGCGTCCGCTCGGCCGTCACCAGCGAACTGGGCCTGACCCTCGAGAGCGACTACGTCGGCGGGTTCACCGTCTACGACCAGCCCTCCGTCGAACTCTTCCCGACGATCACCAACACCCGCTCCGACCGCGCCGCCGGCACCATCAGCTTCGACGCCTCGGTGATCAACACCACCGCCTATACCTTGGGCTCGATGCGGCTGGTCTTCGAGGGCCTCGTCGGCCTGCCCGTGACGCTCCTGGACGCCTCGGGCACGACCGACACCGGCGCGCCCTACATCGACCTGCCCGTGCCGCAGGACGGTCTGCTCACCGGCGCGATCTGCTCGCCGCTCACCGTCACCCTGAGCAACCCGCAGTGGCTGACGCTGGACCTGCGGGCCAAGGTTGTCGCCCAGGTGCCCGCCAACGAGCGCCCGGTCATCAGCTCCACGCCCGCCGATCACGCCACCGTCGGCCAGACCTACGCCTACGACCTCCTGGCCACCGACCCCGACGGCTTCGACCTCCGCTACGTCCTGACCGAAGGCCCCGCCGACGCGACCCTCGACCTGATCACCGGCCGGCTGCTCTGGACGCCCGTCAAGGCCGACGCGGCCCAGACCGTCCTCGAGGTCCGCGTCTACGACAGCGCCGGCGCCTACACCCCCCAGCGATGGATCGTCGCCGTCACCGGCGCCAACCACGCCCCCGTCCTCGTGCCCATCGCCGACCGCACCCTGGCCGAGGGGCAGGTCCTCGAGATCCCCATCGGGGGCTTCGACCTTGACGGCGACAGCCTGATCTACGGCGTCGAGCACCTGCCCGCCGGCGCGACGTTCGATCCCGGCAGCGGCCTGCTGCGTTGGCAGACCGACGGCAACTCCGCCGGCCGGTACGGCAACGTCACCGTCTGGGCCAGCGACGGCCTGGCCAGGGTCGCCCGCACCTTCGAGATCCTCGTCACCAACGTCAACCAGGCCCCGGTGCTCGCCGCCCCCGCCCCGATGATCGTGCAGGAAGGCCAGACCCTCCGCGTGGTGCTCTTGGCCACGGACGCCGACGGTGACGCCCTGACCTACAGCTCCCCGAACCTGCCCGCCGGCGCCACCCTCAGTCAGACGGCCGGCGTGCTGATCTGGACGCCGCGCTACGACCAGCACGGCACGGCCCATGTCGACCTGACCGTCAGCGATGGCCGCCTCGCGTCCTCCCAGACGCTGACCGTGACGATCCTCAACGTCAACGGCCCCGTGCGCTTCGCCGACATCGGCCAGTGGGTGGTCTTTGAGGGACAGCCCGTGTCGATCCGCGTCGCGGCCGAAGACCCGGACCACCCCACCGGCGCCTCGGTCCTCCTGCCCGACGGCACGGTCGACAGCGGCGGCCTCGGGCCCGCCCTGACCTGGCTCCACGGCCTCCTGCCCGCCGGCGCAACGTTTGATCCTGACACCCAGACCCTCGCCTGGACACCCACCTACTCCCAGGCCGGCGCGTATGAGTTGACCTTCATCGTCACCGACGACGGCGACGCCACGGGCGTGGCCACCACCGACACCGTCACCTTCACCCTCACCGTCCGCGACGCCAACGGAGCCCCGGTCTGGAGCACGATCCCCAATCAGTCCGTCGCCGGCGGGGAGGCCTGGAGCCTGATCGTCGCCGCCACCGACCCCGACGGCGGGCCGCTGGCGATCTCCGGCCTGAACCTCCCCGCCTTCGTCCAACTCACCGACCGCGGCAACGGCACCGCCCTGATCTCCGCCGCCCCCACCATCCTTCAGGGCGGCAATTACACCCTCACCCTCGCCGCCACCGACGACGGCAACGGCGATCCCCAGGCCGTCCTGAGCACGCCGATCAGCTTTGTTCTGAGCGTCAACGTTCCCAACACTCCGCCGCGATTCACTCCCGTCGCGGATCAGGTCGCCCTGATCGGGCAGGAGCTGACGCTCAAGATCCTCGTCAGCGACCGCAACGAGGACGACCTGGTCTTTGACGGCCAGGGCCTGCCCCAGGACGCGACCTTCCTGGGCACGACGATCTATGGCGAGGCGCTCTTCCGCTGGACGCCCACGCAGGTCGGCACGTATGAGTTCACCCTGACCGTCCACGACAGCGGCAACGGCGACCCCGCCCAGACGCTCACCGACAGCCTGCCCGTCCGCGTCATCGTCCGCACCTCCAACGCCGCCCCCATCCTGGCCCCCCTCGGCGACCGACAGCTCAACGAGGGCCAGACGTTGCACCTGGACCTCTCGGCCACCGACGCCGACGGCGACGCCGTGAGCTTCACCGCCACGGACCTGCCCCTCGGCGCCCTGTTCGACAGCCTCACGGGCCAGTTCACCTGGACGCCCGGGTTTGATCAGGCGGGCGCCTACACGCTCCACTTCGCCGCCACCGACGGCCAGGCGTCGACCAGCGAGGACCTGGTCGTCACCGTCGGTAACGTCAACCGCGCCCCGGTCATGACGCAGATCCCGCCCATCACGGGCCGTGAGAACCTGCGCCTTCAGTTCACCGTGGCCGGCGGCGACCTCGACGCCGACGCCTACAGCTACTTCATTGACGGCCCGCTGCCCGCCGGGGCGAGCTTCGACCCGCGGACCGGCGCCTTCGCCTGGACGCCGGGCTACGACCAGGCCGGCGTCTACACGCTCCGCTTTGGCGTGATCGATCCCGGCGGCCTGACCGACGTCACCGAGGCCCAGGTCGAAATCGTCAACGTCAACCGCGCCCCGGTGATCGAACGCCTTAGCGCCCACGTCGCCCTGGTCGGCCAGCCCTTTGAGCTCGGCATAACCGCCACCGACGCCGACCCAGGTTCAATCCTCACCTACACCGCCACCGGCCTGCCCGGCGGCGCGGCCGTCGACCCAACCACCGGCGTCCTGACTTGGCTGCCCTCGGGCGTCCAGGTCGGCGAGCACGACATCCGCCTGCAGGTCTCCGACGGCCTGACCACCAGCTATGCCACGCTGCACCTGGTCGCTTCATATCAGCCCATCCGGCCCGATGTCCTGATCGAACTGACACCCAGCTTCGCCGGCCCCGTCGGGCAGGCCGTGCTCATCCACGCCGCCGCCTCGGGCGTGGCCGACCTCGCGACGCTTGAAGTCTTCGTCGACGGGGCGCCGATGGTCCTCGACGAGTACGGCCGCGCCCGCTTCACCCCCACCGCGGCCGGCCATTACCAGGTCACCGCCCGGGCCACCGACGTCGATGGCGTGGTCGGCGTGGCGACGGTGGACCTGAGGGGCCGCGACCCGTCCGACGCCGCCGCCCCGGTCGTCGAACTGCTCGCCCCGCCGGCCGGCGCCTCCCTCTCGGCCGCCGCCTTGGTCAGCGCCCGCGTGCTCGACGACAACCTCGACCGGTTCACCCTCGAGATCGCCCCCCTGGGTAGTGAGGTCTGGTCGACGTTGGCGTCCGGCATCTCGCCCGTCGACGGCCAGACGCTCGCGACGATCGATCCATCGCTCCTGGCCGACGGCGCTTACCTGCTGCGTCTGACCGCCGCCGACATGGCCGGCCGGTCCGTGACCGTCCAACGCGTCATCGCCGTCAACGCCTCGGCCAAGCCCGGCAACGTCGTGCAGTCCGTCACCGACCTGTCCGTCACCCTCGGCGGCTTCACACTCGACCTCACCCGCGTCTACCAGGGCTACGACCACGACACCGCCGGGCTCCTCGGCGACGGCTGGCAGCTCGCCGGCTTCGAGCCGCGATTCACCACCGACCTCGAACCCACGGGCCTCGAACCCATCGGCCTGCTGCCCGCCCTGCACGCCGGCGCACGCGTCTATCTCAACCTCCCCGACGGCACGCGGGCGGGCTTCACCTTCTCCCCCACACGCCTGACCCTCGCGGGCAAGGACCTCTTCAGGCCCGCCTGGCTGGCCGACCCCGGCGTGACCTGGCAACTCCGCAGCGCCGACACGCTCCTCGAACAGGTCGGCGAAGGCTTCTACGAGATCGGCACCGGCCTGGCCTACAACCCCGCCGCCGCCCGGTTCGACGAGTTCGACTACACCCTGACCTCCTCCTCCGGCGTCGCCTACGACTACCGCACCGACGAGGGCCTGCGCCGCATCACCAGCCCGGGCGGCGTCCACCTCCTGGTCGACGACGGCGCCGTGATCGGTCCCGACGGCAGCCGCGTCGAGATCCGCCGCGACAACCAGGGCCGCGTGACGGACCTGCTCGGTCCCGCCGGCCAGCACGTCATCTACAACTACGTTCAGGGCCGACTCTCGCTGGCCACCGAGCTCCAGTCCGGCCGGTCCCATGCCTACAGCTACGCCGGCCCTGGCGGCCGACTCTCGGTCGTCCTGGCCCCTGCCGGCTCGCCGAGCCTGCTCATGCGCTACGACGCCGACGGCCGGCTCGTCGCCAGCGATCCGATCCAGCAGAACCTCGGCTCGATCGGCCAGGTCCTCGGCGAACTCCAGACCAGCCACCTCGCCGCCGGACAGACGCTCCGCTGGGCCATCCGCGTCAGCCAGGATGAGCTGGCCTCCTCCGCCGACGGCCGTCTGACGCTCGGCGTCGAGCTCCGCGGCCTGCTCAACCTCAACATGGCCCTGCCGACGATCCTCGGACTCGACGCCGGCTCGACCTTGGTCAGCGCCTTCCGCAGCCTGGCCCTGTTCACCTTCACGCAGCCCGGCGTCTACGTCATCCAGACCGTCGCCTCCAACAGCCAGTCAGCCGGCGAGTTCAGCATGGAGGTGTTCCTCGCCGCCGACGCCAACACCGACGGCAAGGTCGACGGCCTCGACGCCGCGATCATCGATGCCGCCCTGGGCGCTTCCGCCGGCCAGCCGGGCTACCCGTCCGACGCCGACGCCGACCGCAACGGCGTCATCGACGCCGCCGATTGGCTGATCCTCCAGGCCAACACCGGCGTCGTGATCAACACCGCCCCGGCGGCCGCGGGCACAGCCCTCAGCGGCAGGGGGGGCCAGCTCCTCCGCATCGACCTGCTGCCCCTGGTCAGCGACCTCCAGGCCGGCGCGCTCGCCCTGGTCCTGCGCAACGTTCGCCACGGCTCAGCCACCCTCGCCGGCGACGGCCACACCGTCCTCTTCGCCGCCGACCTGGGCTACGTCGGCGACGCCGGCTTCGAGTTCGCCGCCTTCGACGGCAGCCTCGCTTCCGACTGGGCCCGCGTCGACATCAGCCTCGCCGCCGTGGCCATCTCCAGCATCCAGCTCCTGCCCAGGGATCCGGTGCTGGCCCCAGGCGCCGTGCAGGACCTCCAGGTCATCGCCACCTACGCCGACGGCGCCACCGAATCACTGCCTGCCCGCCTGGTCCTCTTCGGATCGTCCAACCCCGCCGCCGCACTGGTCTCGAGCACCGGCTCGGTCTGGGCACAGAATGTCGGCTATTCGGTCCTGACCGCCACCGTGAGCGACCTCGTCGCCGCCACACCCATCCTCGTCGGCACGGCCGGCTCATTGCCCACGCTCCCCCAGCTCGAATTCTTCCCTGACAGCTACACCCTGGCCCCCGACGCCACCCGGCAACTGATCGTCCGTGAACTGCTGGCCGGCGGCTCGGTCGTCGACCGCTCCGACGCCGCCGACGGCTCGCTCTACTTCGTGATGGATCCGTCGATCCTCTCGGTCACGCCCGACGGCCTGCTGACCGCCCTGGCCCCCGGCGTCTCGGCCGTGACGATCATCCACGCCGGCCGCAGCGCCGTGGTCCCCATCACCGTCATGCTCCCGCATGTCGGCGCCGGACAGGTCGGCTCCGATGGCGCCATCATCGCCAACGCCGACGGCTACACCGCCGCCGTCGCCGCCGGCGCTCTGCCCGAGGGCACCACGGTCTCCCTGACCACACTCACCCAGGCCGACCTGCCCATGGGCCTGCCCGGCGAGTTCAGCTTCGCCGGCGCCTTCAGGCTCGACCTCGGCGGCCAGGTCGCCTCGACCGGCCTGGCGATTTCCGCCCCCGCCCCGGCCGGCTCGCAGCCCGGCGACGTCCTGGTCATGTTCCGCCCCGGCAAGTACCTCCGCGACGACGGCTCCCTGGCCGACGGCTGGGAAATCATCGACCGCATGGTCGTCGGCGCCGACGGCATCGCGCGCACGACCTCGCCGCCCAATCCCAGCCCGACCTGGGAGGGCATGCTCCTGCTGGCCGAGGCCCCCCTGGGCATCATCCCCTTCACCATCGCCAGCAGCATCGCCGCCACCGTCCAGGCCGCCAAGGCCACACGCACCGAGATCTACATCGACCCCAACAACGGCCAGCCCTACTTCTCCGCCCCGGGCCTCTTCTTCGACTTCTGGATCCCCCTGCGGCCCGGCGTCGACGTCACCAAAGTCGCCCGCGTCGCCGTCGACGGCACCATGACCGTCCGCACCCTCGACCTGACCCACGCCGACCCCTCGGCCCCCGTGGTGGTCGATCTCACGACGCCCACCGCCGGCGACCGCACCGTCAAGATCACCCGCACCGAGGTCGTCTACACGCCCCAAGGCCCGCTCCTGAAAATCTACGGCACCGGCTTCGAGACCGGCCGGCTTGACCTCTTCGAGGTCGTCCTCTCCGCCGAGCAGGCCCCGCTGATCCGTCCCGCCTCCCTGCCCGACGAGAGCGAGGAGCCGGTCCGCCCCGCCGACGACGACCCCGCCGCACTGATCGAGGGCCTCGGCTACCGCTACTACGAGGGCTCCTGGGACAAGCTGCCCGACTTTGAGCACCTCACCCCCGTGGCCATCGGCGTCGTGGACAACTTCGACCTCTCCGTCGCCCAGCGCGGCGACCACTTCGCCATCGTCTTTACCGGCTTCTACGAGGCCTCCACCGAGGGCACCTACACCTTCCATCTCCGCTCCGACGAGGGCAGCCGGCTCTACGTCGGGCAGCGCCTCGTGGTCGACAACGATGGCCTGCACGAGATCACCCTGGCCTCGGGCAGTATCTCCCTCGAGGCCGGCCGACACCGCATCACCGTCGAATATTTCGACGCCACCGGCCCGCAGTTCCTCGAGGTCCAGGTCGCCGGCCCCGGCTCGACCGACCAGCCCATCGCCGACGACAAACTCAACCGCCCGGCCGAGTTCGCCACGATCGAGGGCAGCCAGACCGTCTACCGCCCCGAGATCATCGAGGTCGGCGCCGACTACATCCTCATCAAGCCCCCGACCTCCCTGCCCGTCGGCGGCGGCTACGTCAAGGTCAACAAGCTCGTCACCGAATACGTCCAGGAGCCCGGCGGCGGCTGGCGCACCGAGCAGGTCATGAGTACCGGCGGCTCCGTCCAGAGCCTCCGGCCCACCAAGGCCCCGTACTACGTCTACGTCGTCAACCAGGGCGACGCCTACGGCGACAACGGCGGCGAGACCCTGACCGTCATCGATCCCCAGTACGCCGGCAACGCCGACTACGCCAACGGCGTCGTCGCCCGCATCCCCGTCGGCAAGAACCCCACCGACGTGGCCGTCTCACCCGACGGACTCCTCGCCTTCGTCACCAACACCGGCGAGGGCACCATCTCCGTCATCGACACCATCGGCCTGCGCGAGCTGGACATGGACCCGCTCACGCCAGGCCTGCAGCGCATCGCCGCCGGAAGCACCCCCGGCGTGCCCGACGAGCCCGTCTGGGGCCACCCCAACTACATCGCCCTGCACCCGACCCTCCCCTACGGCGTGGCCACCGACCGCACCAGCGGCAAGATCTTCATCTTCAGCTTCACCGACGCCCGCGCCTCGGTCTTCGACGTCGCCCTGGACGTGCCCGTGACCGGCCTGACCGGCGTCGATTTCTCCCCCAACGGCCTGTTCCTCTACGTCGCCAGCCCCGGCCTGGGCTCCTGGTCCGGCGGCGACGACAACGCGCCGGCCGGCTACGTCTTTGTCTGGGACGTCAACTCTCATCAGACCGTCGGCGTCCTGGGCGGACTCCAGAAGCCCTTCGGCGTCACCCGCTCACCCGTGGCCGACCAGCCCTTCGTCGCCGTCGCCGTCCGCGGCAGCGAGGCCTTCGGCTACACCATCATCGACACCACCCGCCAGACCTACCAGCTGCGACTGGCCACCAACCTCCGCGGCGAGGAGCCCGCCTTCCCCACCTCCTGGCAATTCGGCTCCGCCAAGCTCGCCGACATCTGGAAGACCCTCTTCGACATCAACAACGCCGAGGCCGTCGCCTTCGACCGCCAGGGCGACTACGCCTTCGTCCTCTTCAATAACACCTACTCCCAGGGCAACCCCGCCCGCGATCCGTTCAACGGCATGGGCGGAAACATCGGCATCGTCGTCCACCCCTTCGACAAGACCCGGACCCGCTTCATCGCCGCCACCTCCATGGCCCCCTTCTCCTGGCCCGACGAGCTGACCATCGACCCCTACAACCGCTACCTCTTCGCCACCTACAAGGGCCTCAACGCCGTCGTCGTCTATGACCTGACCAAGATCCGCGCCGCCCTGGACATCATGGAGATGTATTTCCCCGAGGGCTGGCAGGCCTACGTCGATCGCTCCCTCGAAGAGTACATCGCCCTGATCCTCGGGCAGAGCCCCGCCGACTTCTTCGCCAACCGCGACAAGATGTTCTCCGGCTACGTCAACCCACACCCGCTGGACCTGAGCGTCATCAGCTCCTCGACCCTCTACGAGCAGTTCGAACGCGCCCGCCAGGACCTCGGCGACGGCAACATCCTCGTGGCCAAGATCGGCACCGGCAAGCTCCCGGCCGGCATCGCCGCCGGGCCCGAGGCACCCCCCGACCTCATCGGCGTGTCCGTCAAGCTCCTCGACGAGTCCCGGGACACCCCCGATGCGCTCGAAATCGCCTACGACGTCAACGGCAAGAAGCCCGACCGCCCCTTCACCATCGCCGTCTTCCAGTCCTACCTCGGCGCCGACCTCGCCCTCCTGACCACACCCTTCTTCACCACCTCCATCTCCGGCGACGGCCTGACCATCCGCCGGCACACCATCAAGGTCCCCCTCGGCCGCGAACTCGTGGCCGACGAGGGACTGCTCTACGTCGTCCAGATCGACTACGGCGACAACATCAAGGACGAGGCCGACGAGCACAACAACACCCTGACCTTCGAGATCCCGCCCCTGGGCGTCACCGCCGAATTCGACGGCGATCCGGACAAGACCATCTTCGGCCAGTACCTCGTCGGCGTCGAACTGCTCAACACCTTCCGCATCCGCGCCGCCGACGACCTGGTCAACCCCGACATCGCCGTCAAGGAAGTCCATGTCAAGATCGCCGACCAGGACATCACCCTGGCCGACCACGGCGGCGGTTACTGGTCCTTCGTCTACGACGTCGGCAAGCTCGAAGAAGACACGCCGATGCTCGTCGAGTACGTCTACCAGAACGGCCAGACCGACCAGCTCCCCTTCACCATCGACGTCCTCCTCCCCCCAGACTGGGTCAACCCCGAGAAACACAAGGCCCCCGATGATCCCATCCGCGTGGCGATCCAGTTCAACAACGCCGGCGCAGGCTTCTATCAGATCGTCACCCAGACCCTCGCCCCGGGCATCGACCTGACCGTGCCCGAGATCGTCCCCCTCGTCGGCGGCCGGCCCATCCAGGCCGCCCTGGGCTACTTCTACTCCTTCAACTTCGACCTCGCCGGCCTCACCACGCAGCAACGCGTCGGACCGGCCCTCGTGGGCAACCTCCTGGGCAAGGAATTCGCCATCCGCCTGCCCATGCCCAAGAGCGGCACCCTCTCCACCGCCCAGCTCACCGAGCTGATCTCCACCAACCTCACCAACGCCTTCAAGAGCGTCAAGAACCTCTACCAGACCGGCTCGGCGGGCCCGTCGAGCCCCGGCTTCCTCGAGAACCAGTTCAACAGCGCCGACAAGGCCCTCCAGGACCTGACCGGCGGCGACGAGAGCTACTCCAATCTCCCCCCCGGCACCGTCTACCAACGCAACCGCCCCGGCTACGAACGCAACAACTTCGGCGTCACCAACCGCGAGGGACTCATCCCCAAGGACTACGACGACGTCGAACGCGCCATGTCCACCAGCCCCGCACTCGTCACCGAGCTCAGCTACGAGTGGAACGACCTGACCATCAACAAGGACCTGACCATCCAGGACCTCGCCGGCGGCTTCAGCTTCGCCGTCACCTTCAAGAAGACCTTCCCCCTGATCTCCGTCTCGACCATCCTCGCCCAGGTCGGACCGTGGGTCGGCGTCACCGTCGGCGCCGCCATCGAGGTCGAGCCCTCCCTGAGCTTCAAGCTCAACGTCTCGCCCGTCGGCGGCCTCCTGACCATGACCAGCGGCAGCGTCACCGGCGCCTTCGGACTCACCGGCAAGGGCAACATCTCCGGCAAGATCCTCCTCGGACTCGCCGGCGTCACCGGCGAGATCTCCATCTCCGGCGCCGCCCAGCTCGACATCAAGCTCAACTACGACTACGGCAGCGGCAAGTTCGACATCGATCCCTCCAGCGGCTGGACCTTCCCCTTCAAGATCGGCGGCAAGATCGAGGGACAGGTCGCCTTCGAACTCGTCAAGGCCGACCTCTGGTCCTTCCAGCTCTTCAAGACCGACAACATCCTCGGCTCGCCCTTCACCTGGGAGGGCTGGAAGAGCCAGGTCAACATCACCGGCAGCTCCTCGCTCGACACCCTCTTCCCGGGCGACAATTTCGAGCCCAACGACGGCCTGGGCTCCACCGCCGACCTGGGCCTGATCAATGGCTCGGCCGTCGTCTCCGGCCTCACCCTCCACAACGCCGACGACGTCGACTACTACACCTTCCGCCTCCTCGCCCCCGCCGCCGCCGGCCACAACGTCGCCGTCACCTGGACGCCCGGCGTGATCACCGGCGACAACGCCTTCGCCGCCCTGCTCCAGGACGCCCAGGGCGCCACGCTCCGCACCCTGACCGTCACTTCCGACGGCGCCGGCACGATCGACCTGGCCGACCTGCCCGCGGGCCTCTACTACCTGATCTTCCGCGGCGGCCCGGCCGACGGCATGGCCTACAACCTCAGCCTCACCGCCCCCTCGACCTCGCTGCCCGCCCTGGCCGTCGACCTGAGCCTCTCGAACCAGGCCGTCGAGGCCGGCGGCACGCTCACCGCCACCGTCCTGATCCGCAACGGCGGCGGCGACACCGCCCCGGCCGGCGAGGCCCGACTCGTCCTCAGCCGTGACGACATCCTCGACGACAACGACGCCAGCCTCCTGCCCATCCTCATGATCCCCGCCCTGGCGCCCGGCAGCGCCTGGCAGCAGACCCTCACCGTCACCATCCCCGCCTCCGTCACCGGACGCGTCTACGTCGGCATCGTCGCCGACCGCCGACAGGAGGCCAGCGAGGCCAGCAAAGCGGACAACGAGGCGCTCCTGCCCCTGGTCGTCGCCCTGCCCGGCGACGCCTTCGAGTCCAACGAGACCGGCTCATTCGCCCGCGACCTCGGCGGCATGGTCGCCACACGCGTCCTCGAAGACCTCAACATCGCCAGCTACGCCGACAGCGACTGGTTCAAGTTCGACCTGCTCGAGACCGGCACGGCCGAGGACTTCATCCTCGTCCAGCGGGCCGACGGCGCCGGCCACGCCTGGCTCATCCTCGACGACATGCTCGAAAACCGCGTCGCCGACAACAACCCCGCCCTGGCAACCACCGGCGACGGCGCCGATCGCATCGACCTCGAGGGCCTCGCCCCCGGCCGCTATTACCTCCGCGTCCGAACCCTCGACGACACGCCCTTCTACTACACCCTCACCCTCCACAGCGCCGAACGCACCGGCGTCAACCTCACCATCCAGAACGTCACCGTCGATCCCGACTTCCTGCCCGGCTCGACCATGACCGCCCGCGTCCTCCTGACCAACAACGGCTCGGCCGACGCCTCCGGCTTTGACGTCGCTCCCTCGATGTCCATCGGCGGCTCGATCTACAACCTCGGGGCTGAGCACCGCGTGGGACTGCTGGCGGCCGGCCAGACCCAGGAGATCACCCTGACCTTCACCGTCCCCGGCATGCCGCTCGACGAGTTCGCCTACTTCGGCGTCACCGTGGATTCCGGGGACGACGTGGCCGAACTCAACGAGGACGACAACCTCAGCTTCCAGACCGTCCTGCTGACCGCCATGCCCGACGCCCACGAAACCGTCGAGGCTCTGCAGGGCCAGGTTGATCTCGGCCTCGTCCAGGGCGACCTGGTCATCCCCGCCCTGACGCTCCACAGCTTCCGTGACGTGGACGTCAGCAGCCTGCGCCTCGGCGCCGCCGGCGCCTCGGCCGACTTCATCCAGCTCCAGATGGCCGACCTGGCCGTTTCGGCACGCCTGAGCCTCTACCTGCCCTCCTTCGACCTGATCGCCGCGGCCGACACCGACGCCTCCGGCCTTGCCCGCGTCAGCCTCGACGGTCTGCCCGCCGGCCAGTACATCCTGATCGTCGAGAACACCGGCTTCCTCACCCACGGCGATTATGCGCTGGCCATCCACGCCCCCGAAGTCATCGGCACGAACCTCGCCGCCGTCGACCTCGTCACCGCCGTCTCCCTCCTCCAGGGCGACAGCCTCGACGTCACCGCCACCCTGGCCAACCTCGGCGACCAGGCCGCCGGCGCCTTCACCTTCCGCTACCTCCTGCGGCCCGACGAGCTGACCGACCCCGCCGACGGCATCTTCCTCACCGCCCCGATCGCCGTGGCCTCCCTCGCCGCCGGCGGCTCGATCACCGACCAGCGTACCCTCGACCTCTCCGCCGTCGCCCCGGGCTTCTACGTCCTGAGCGTCGTCCTCGACGCCGACCACGCCGTCGCCGAGACGGCCGAGAACGACAACCTCGCCACCGTCGGCCTGATCCGCCTGCCCGCCCCCGACGACACCGAGTCCGACGATCAGTTCACCGACGCCTTCGGCCTGACCCTGACCGACGGTCAGGCCGCCACGGCCGCCCACACGCTCCACGGCCCGACCGACGCCGACTGGTTCCGCTTCGAACTGCCCGCCGCCGCCGGCGCCGCCGATGCGATCCGCATCGCCCGCGTCGGCGCCGAGCCCAGCCTCACCCTCGGACTCTACGACGACCTGGGCCACCTCCTCGAACAGATCACCGTCGGCAACGCGATGGGCGCCCTGAGCCTCACCGGCCGCTCCGCCGGCGAGTACTACGTCCGCGTCGCTCCCGCCACCACCACGGGCTACAGCTCCGCCTACACCGTGACCATCGACGCCCAGCAGGCCGCCGAGTCGAGCCAGTCCGGCAGCGGCGGCGGTCAGTCCCTGGCCGTCACGCCGCCAACCCCCGCCCTCACCGCCGCCGCCCTCTGGAACGATTCCCTCCTGGCCCTCTGGAGCCAGCTCTTCGGCCCGGCCACCCACACCGCCGCCGCCATCCTTGGCGCGGCCGATAGCGACCCCGCCACAGCCCAGTCCGCCGACTGGACCGCCGACTGGACCGCCCGCGGTCAAGCCGCGGTGGCCTCGAACCTGCTGACCCTGACCGAATCCGGCGACACCATGCCCGGCCTGCGACGCAGCTACACCATCAGCTCAACCGACACCCGACTCCGACTGACGCTCAACCTCAGCGAACTGAGCACCGCCGACGACAACGCCCCCGACGCCTTCGAACTCGCCCTCCTCGACGCCGCCACCGGACTGCCGCTCCTGCCCGGCACGGGCCTGAGCGCCTCCGACGCCCTGCTGAGCGTCCAGGCCGACGGCCGCGTCTACTTCGGCCCCGCCGTCACCGTCGCCGGCCTCGCCCAGTCCGGCCTGACGGCCGACCTCGGTCAGCCGCTGTCGATCGAGATCGATCTGTCGGCCCTGGCCGCCGGCGCCGCCTTCGACCTCTACCTCGACCTCCTGACCTTCGCCCCGCACTACGGCCAGGCGACGCTCACGGGTCTGACCTTGGGCGAGTCCGGCAGCGACCAGACACCGCCCACCATCGTCGCCAGCACCGTGGGCGATCCTGACCTCGTCCAGCGGTCCTACGTCGACACCTTCTCCCTCCGCTTCTCCGAGGCGATGAACCTCGCCCACCTGATCGCCACCGGCCAGATCACCTCCGCCGTCTCCCTGGTCAACCTCGGCCTGCACGCTGACGACCACCCCGACACCCCCATCGCCCTGACGCCCGCGCAGTTCCACTACGACCCGGCCACCCTCACCCTCACCTGGTCGCTCGACGCCTTCGCCGGCGGCACGACCTCCCTGCCCGACGGCTACTACGAGCTGCGCCTGAGCTCCGCCCTGCTCACGGACCTGGCGGGCAACGGCCTGTCGGCCAGCGACCCCGCCCTGACGTTCCACCGCCTCGGCGGCGACGTCAACGGCGACGCCCTGGTCGACGACACCGACGCCGAGATCGTCCGCGCGGACCTCGGCGAGGCGGTCAGCGACGTATCGGCCGCGAATGCCGACACGGATCGCAGCGGCGTGGTCGCCGCCGTGGACCTCAACGCGGTCCTGTCCGCCCTGGGCCGGCGCGTCCTGCCCCCGAGCATGCCTGACACCAACGACGGTGTACCGCCCACCGTCGTCGCCGCCATCATCCAAGACGGCCTGACTCAGCGTTCCTACATCAACCGCATCGTCATCCGCTTCAGCGAGGCGACCAACGTCGGCGATCTCGTGGCCGACGGCCGGATCCATCAGGTCGTCAGTCTCGTGAACCTCGGCCGCAATGCCGACACCGACCGCGACCAAGTCATCCGCCTCAAGGCCGTCGAATTCCACTACGACCCGCAATCCTTCGCGCTGACGTGGGCCTACATGCCCTCCATCCCGTACGCTCCGTCGCTGGGCGACGGCCTGTACGTCCTGCGGATCAGCGACGACTTATTGCTCGACGCCGACGGCAACCGCCTCGACGGCGACGGCAATGGCGTGCCCGCCGGAGATTACGCCCTGACCTTCCACGCTCTGCGCGGCGACGCCAACGGCGATGCCGTGGTCGACCAAGCCGACCGCGAACTTGTCCGTCAGAGCCTCGGCGAGGCCGCCGGCGATCCGCAGTTCAACCCCAACGCCAACCTCAACCACATCGGTGGCGTCACCGCGGCCGACCTGCAGATCGTCTTGTGGGCCCTGGGCCGGCGGATCATCTTCCCCGGTGGTCATGACGCCGCGCCGACGGTCCTGTCCTCGAGTGTGCAGGATGGCCTGACCCAACGCTCCTACGTCGACACCCTGAGCATTCGCTTCAGCGAGCCGACCAACGTGCCAGCCCTGATCGCGGGCGGCCAGATCACCCAGGCCGTCACCTTCGAACGCTTCGACCCCGGCTCGCCCGTGGCCGTGATCCTGACCGTCGGTCAGTTCCAGTACACGGCCGCCACCACCACGCTCCGCATCAGCCTGGTGCTCCCGCCCGCCACGTCATTGCCCGACGGCCGCTTCCGCCTGCGTCTGGGCGCCGGCCTGATCTCCGACCTGTCCGGCAACCCGCTCGACGGCGACCACGACGGCACGCCCGGCGGCGACTGGGAGGTCGAGTGCCACCGTCTGTCCGGCGACGCCAACGGCGACGGCGTGGTGGACATCACCGACATGGACAGGATCCGTCAGTCATTGGGCGAGGCCTTCGGCGACGGCCAGTTCGACCGCAACGCCGACCTTGACCGCGACGACGTCATCACTGGCGAGGACCTGTCGATCGTCCGCCACAACCTAGGCCGCGGCGTCTAACGACGGTCGACCCAGAACATGCCTGCCCCGATCGCGCCGTTTGCCCGCCGCGCAGCGAGCTTTGCCGGTTCATCCTCAGAACCTCCTCGACGCGGCCCAGCACCTGGACTGGGGCGGGCAGCCATCGCAGCAATCTGGACAGTCATTAGGTCACGCCCCGACGGCCTGATGGGGCTGAGCTACAACTCGTCGCGCAAGCGGTAGCCGACGCCGGTCTCGGTCAGAAGATAGCGTGGACGCGTCGGGTCGGCTTCGAGCTTCATCCGCAGCTGGTTCATGTAGACGCGCAGGTAGTGCGTCTGGTCGCCGGAGCCCGCGCCCCAGACTTCCCTGAGCAGTTGGCGGTGCGTCATCACCTTGCCGGCATGTTTGACCAGCACGGCCAGCAGGCGGAACTCGTTGGGCGTCAGGTGCACGGCCTGGCCCTCGACGCTGACCTCGCGGCGGGCCAGGTCGACGTGCAGGCCGCCGACGTCGAAGGTTGGCTCGCCCGTGTCCTGCCGGGCGGTGGTGAGGTGGCGGAAGGCCACACGCACGCGGGCCAGCAATTCGCCGACGCCGAACGGCTTGGTCAGGTAATCGTCGGCGCCGGCGTCAAGCGCGGCGATCTTGTCCTGCTCCTTGCCGCGGGCCGAGACGATGATGATGGGGATCGCCGACCACTCGCGCAGCCGCCGGGCGATCTCCAGCCCGTCGACGTCGGGCAGGCCCAGGTCGAGGATGACCAGGTCGGGCATCGACGTGGCGGCGTGGCGGAGCCCCTCCTCGCCCCGGCCGGCCAGGATCACCGCATAGCCCTGGGCCTCGAGCGTCACCCGCAGGAACTTCTGAAGCGGCGGCTCGTCTTCGATCACCAGGATCGTCTGGCGTGGTTCTGCCATGGTCAGGATTGTCGTTTGCCCGAGGCGGGCTGGTCAACACGCCTCACCGCGTGGCGTCGATGGCGGGCGGCGGGCCCTGGCACGGAAGCGTGAACTGAAAGATCGTTCCGCCGCCGGGTCGAGGCACGGCCGCGATCACGCCGCCGTGGAGCTGGATGATGCCCCGGCAGATGGCCAGCCCCAGGCCGATGCCCCGCCGGTTGCCCGACGGCGCGGCCCGGAAGAATTTATCGAACACGCGCCTTTCCGTGCCCGTCGGCAGACCCGGGCCGCGATCGGCCACCTCCACCACGACCCGGCCGTCGCCCGATCGAGCTTCGATGTCGATCGGGCCAGCCTCGGGCGTGTGCTGCACGGCGTTGTCGAGAAGGTTTACCAGCACCTGCTCGATAGCCACGTCATCGATGGGCACCAGGGACAGGTCATTGGGGATACGCACGGTGACCAAGCGGCCGCGCAGCCGGCGGTCCATGTGATGCAGTGCGGCCCCAATCACGTCCTGCAGCGGCTGCCACTCCTTCTTGACGATCAGGCCGCCGGCCTCGAGGCGCGTCATGTCCAGCAGGTTGTTGATCAGCCGCTCCATCCGCTCGGCCTCGGAGGCGATGGTGTCGAGCATCTCCGACTTGGCATCGTCCGCAAGGGATGGGCCGGCCTCCATCAGCGTGCTGATGGCGCCGGTGATGCCGGTCAATGGCGTGCGGAGTTCGTGCGAGACGCCCGAGAGCAGGGTGTTGCGGAGGAACTCGGCCTCGACCCGCTCCCAGGCCCGGCGGGCCTCGTCGGCCAGGGCGGCGCGCTCGAGGGCGATGGCCGCCTGTGAGGCGAAGTTCTCGACCACCTGACGCTGCTCGATGGACAGATGCGTGCCGGTGTGCGGGATCACGCCCAATACGCCGATGACGCCGCGTGTGGTCTTGAGCGGCAGGTAATGGCCCATGGACGCGGGGAGCGTGTTCGTCCCGATGCCGGCCGGTTCACCGTGCTTGAAAACCCAGTCGGCCACACCGAGCTCTTTTTCATCGAGGGGCGGCCCGCCGTCGGAGGTCGTCTGAATCGTCAGCCGGCTCTGGTCATCCGGCAGCAGGACCACGCCGTGGCCGTTGATGACCTCATGGACGTGCCGCAGCGTCGCATCGGTGATCTGCTCAGTCGTACGCGCCGCGGCCAGTTCACGGCTCAGGGCCAGGCCGACCCGGGTCCGGCGCTCCCGCTGACGGGCTGAGTCCGTCTGAGCGCGGATGCGGGCGGTCAGGGTGCTCAGGATCAGCGCCGTCACGAGCATCACCGCGAAGGTCAGCAGGTACTGCTGGTCGGTCACGGCCAGCCGGTAATAGGGGGGCACGAAACAGACGTCGAAACTGGTCACGCCCAGCAGCGATGCCAGCACGGCCGCTCCCCGGCTGTGGCGGCAGGCGACCCAGAGCACGCCCAGCAGGTAGAGCATCAGGATGTTGGTGTTGGCCAGGCCAAGCTGGTGGTACAACGGCCAGCCGATCAACGTGGCCGCGGCCGTGGTCAACACGGCCGAGAGGTAGCCTCGGTAGTCGCGACGCCACGCCGGCCGTACGGGCCGCTGGTCGGTGTCGGGATCGTCGGCGTCGCCACGGATGACATGGACGTCGATCGCACCGCTGCGGCGGACCATGTCGTCAACAATCGAGCCGAACAGCCGGTCTCGCCACCACGGCCGCTGGGACTTGCCGATGACGATCTTGGTGACGTTGTTGGCCCGGGCGTAGGCGGCGATCTCCTCGGCCACGTTCTCGCCACGCAGGGTGACGATCTGCGCCCCGAGCCGCTCGGCCAGCTGAAGGTTGTGCTCGAGCCGTTGACGTTGGCGGTCGGACTGGCGCAGTGTGGCCGACGTCTCGACGTGGGCGGCGATCCACGGGGCGCGCAGGCCCGTGGCCAGGCGCTTGGCCGCGCGGACGAGCCGGGCCGACAGCGGGCTGGGCCCGACGCACACCAGCACGCGCTCCGACGCCGCCCAGGGCTTGCCGACGGCGTGGACGCGCCGGAAATCCTGCATCTGGGCGTCGACGCGCTCGGCCGTGGTCCGCAGGGCCAGCTCGCGCAGGGCGATGAGGTTGCCCTTGGTGAAGAAGTGTGTCGCCGCTCGCTCGGCCTGCTCGGGCTGGTACACCTTGCCCTCGTTGAATCGCTCCAGGAGCTGCTCGGGTGCGAGGTCGACCAGCTCGACCTCGTCGGCCTGCTCGAGCACGGCGTCCGGCAGAGTCTCGCGGACACGCACGCCGGTGATCTGCTCGACGATGTCATTGACGCTCTCGAGGTGCTGGACGTTGAGCGTGGTGTAGACGTTGATCCCGGCATCAAGCAGCTCCCAGACGTCCTGCCAACGTTTGGGGTGGCGCATGCCCGGGGCGTTGGAATGGGCCAGCTCATCGACGAGGATGATGTCCGGCCGGCGCTTCAGGGCCGCGTCAAGGTCGAACTCACGCAGGACCAGGCCGCGATGCTCGACCCGCAGCGTCGCCAGCAGTTCCATGCCCAGCAGCAGCGACTCGGTCTCGGGGCGGGCGTGGGGCTCGGCGTAGCCGACCACGACGTCGACGCCCTCGACGGCCTTGGCGCGGCCGGCCGAGAGCATGGCGTAGGTCTTGCCCACGCCCGCCGCGGCGCCGAAGAAAACTTTGAGTCGGCCGCGTGGGAAACCCTTCGCCTCAGGTTCCTTCGCCTGGGCCAGCAGGGCGTCGGGGTCGGGCCGCGGATCGTCGGGGGCGCGGGTCATACGAATACCAGCCTACCTGGGGGTCGATCCGGCGGCGAGGCTGTCGAGGTCCAGGTTCAGTTCCAGCACGTTGACCACCGGTTCGCCGAGAAGGCCCAGGGTCCGGCCACGGGTGTGTCTGGTGACGAGTTCGCGCACGGCCGATTCACTGACGCCTCGGGCGTTAGCCACCCTGGCCACCTGATACGCCGCCGCCGCGAGGCTGATGTGCGGGTCCAACCCGCTGGCCGAGGCGGTCACCAGGTCGACCGGCACGCCCAAGGTGCCTCGGGAGGCGGCGGGGTCCGCCGCGTGCAGGGCGGCTAGACGACTCTTCACCGCCTCACCCAGGGCTGGATTCAAGGGGCCCAGGTTCGACCCGCTCGATGCGCCGGCGTCGTACGGTATGGCCGAGGTGGCCGAGAGCCGACTCCAGAAGTAACGCGGATCGTCGAAGGGCTGGCCGATGAGCGTGCTGCCCACGATGCGGCCGTCCTTTTCGACCAGGCTGCCGTTGGCCTGATGGGGAAAGACCGCCTGGGCGATCCCCGTGATCAGCAGTGGGTAGAGGACGCCCGTGATCAGCGTGAGCATCAGCAGCGAGGCGAGCGAAGCTCGGATCTGACTGAACATGGGGGAACCTCCGACGATTCAGGCCAGGCGCAGGGCGACCAGCGCCAGGTCGATGAGTTTGATGCCGATGAAGGGCACGATCAGGCCACCGAGGCCGTAGATCAAGAGGTTGTTGCGGAGCAGTTGGGCCGCGCCGACCGGGCGATACCTCACGCCGTGCAGCGCCAGGGGGATCAGGAAGATGATGATCACCGCGTTGAAGATCACCGAGGAGAGGATGGCGCTGGCGGGCGAGTGCAGGCCCATGACGTTGAGCGCTCCCAGGGCGGGGTAGGTCGAGACGAACGCCGCCGGGATGATGGCGAAGTACTTGGCCACGTCGTTGCTGATGCTGAAGGTCGTCAGCGCCCCGCGGGTCATGAGCAGTTGTTTGCCCGTCTCGACGATCTCGATGAGCTTGGTGGGGTTGGAGTCGAGGTCGACCATGTTGCCCGCTTCCTTAGCCGCTTGGGTGCCGCTGTTCATGGCCACGGCCACATCGGCCTGGGCGAGCGCGGGAGCGTCGTTGGTGCCGTCACCGGTCATGGCCACCAGGCGTCCGCCGGCCTGGTACTGACGGATGAGCTTGAGCTTGGCCTCGGGCGTCGCCTGAGCGAGGAAGTCGTCCACGCCGGCCTCGGCCGCGATCGCCGCCGCGGTCATGGCGTTGTCGCCGGTGATCATCACCGTCTTGATCCCCATCCGGCGCAGCTCGATGAATCGCTCCTTGATCCCGCCCTTGACGATGTCCTTGAGCTGGATCACGCCCAGAGCCCGAGGGCCCTCGGCCACCACCAGGGCCGTGCCGCCCTGCATCGAGACTTCTTTCACCGCCTCTTGCACGAAGACGGGAATACTGCCGCCCTTGGCCTGCACGTAGGCTTCAATCGCGTCGGCCGAGCCTTTGCGGATCTCCCGGCCATCGAGGTTCACCCCGCTCATCCGTGTCTGGGCGGTGAAGGGCACGAAGGCAGCCCCGAGGGCGTGGATGTCCCGGCCGCGAAGTTGATACTTTTCCTTGACCAGCACGACGATGCTCCGCCCCTCGGGCGTCTCGTCGGCCAGGGAGGCGAGCTGAGCGGCGTCGGCTAACTCCTCCACGCTGATTCCGGGGGCCGGCAGAAACGCGGTGGCCTGGCGGTTGCCCAGGGTGATCGTGCCGGTCTTGTCCAAGAGCAGCACGTCCACGTCGCCGGCCGCCTCGACCGCCCGGCCGCTGGTGGCCATGACGTTGGCCTGGATCATCCGGTCCATCCCCGCGATGCCGATGGCCGAGAGCAGCCCGCCGATGGTTGTGGGGATCAGGCAGATCAGCAGCGCCACCAGCGCCGTCACCGTGATCGGCACGCCCTGCCCAGCAGCCCGGACTCCATAGAGCGAGAACGGCAGCAGCGTCGAGCAGGCCAGCAGGAAGACGATCGTCAACGCCGCCAGCAGGATGTGCAGGGCGATCTCGTTGGGCGTTTTCTGCCGTTTGGCGCCCTCGACCATGGCGATCATGCGGTCGAGGAAGCTCTCACCGGGGTCGAAGGCGATGCGGATGATCAGCCAGTCCGACAACACCCGCGTACCGCCGGCGACGGCCGAGCGATCGCCCCCGGACTCCCGGATTACCGGGGCGCTCTCGCCCGTCACGGCGCTCTCGTCGACCGACGCCACGCCCTCGATGACCTCGCCGTCGCCGGGGATCCAGTCACCGGTGTCGACAAAGACGACGTCGCCCTTGCGCAGCTCCGAGGCGAAGACCGAGTCGACCTGGTGCAGGCCTGGCCGGTCCTTTTGCTTCTTCACGGATCGCTCGTGCTGCATGGACGCAGGAAGGCGCTTGGCGTGGACCTCGTGCCGTGCCTTGCGCAGGGCGTCGGCCTGGGCCTTGCCCCGGCCCTCGGCCATGGCCTCGGCGAAGTTGGCGAAGAGCACCGTGAACCACAGCCCCAGCGAGATCGCCAGGATGAATCCCGGCGAGCCCAGCGTCGTGCCGGGTGCTTCACCCCTGCCCAGGAGGGCCGCGACGAACAGGCCCAGCGTCAGCACGCCGCCGACGAGCACCACGAACATCACCGGGTTGCGGGCCTGCACGCGCGGATCGAGCTTGTACGCCGACTCGACCATCGCCCGCCGAAGCATCGGCCCGTGGAACAACGACGTTTTCTTGGCCCGACCGCTCATGACCATGTCTCCCAATAAGCGAATCAGCGATTTCTGTGTCCGCCATCGACACCGTCAGGGCAGCATCAGGTGCTCGACGATCGGCCCGAGCGCCAGAGCCGGGATGAACGTCAACGCCCCGACGATCAGCACCACGCTCATCAGCAGCACGACGAACAGCGGCGTGTGCGTCGCCAGGGTTCCCTCGCCGGCCGGCACGTATTTCTTGGCCGCCAGCGAGCCGGCGATCGCCAGGGCGGCGATCATGAGCCAGTACCGGCCCATCAGCATGGCCACACCCAGGGCCAGGTTGTAGAACGGCGTGTTGGCGCCCAGGCCGGCGAAGGCGCTGCCGTTGTTGTTCGAGGCTGAACTAAAGGCATAGAGGACTTCGGAGAAGCCGTGCGACCCGGGGTTGTAGATCGTCGCCAGCCCCGCCGGCAGCATCACCGCCAGGGCCGTGCCCACCAGCACGGCCGCGCAGGGGATCAGGATCCCCAGCGACGCCATCTTCATCTCGTAGGCCTCGATCTTCTTGCCCAGATACTCCGGCGTCCGACCCACCATCAGCCCCGCGATGAACACCGCCACGATGGCGAAGAAGAGCATCCCGTACAGCCCCGAGCCCACGCCGCCGAAGACCACCTCGCCCAGCTGCATCAGCAGCATGGGGGCCAGCCCGCCCAGCGGTGTGAAGGAGTCGTGCATGGAATTAACCGAGCCGTTGGACGCCGCGGTCGTCGCCGTGGCCCAGAGGGCGGAGTTGATAATCCCAAAGCGTGCTTCCTTGCCCTCCATGTTCCCGCCGGGCTGCGTGGGTGAAGCCGTCTGGTCGACGCCCATGCCGGCCAGGGCGGGGTTGCCCCGCTGCTCGGCCATCACGCAGGGGATCAGGAACATCACGAAGAGCAGCGTCATCACCGCCAACAACGCCCAGCCCTGCCGCATATCCCCGATCATCCGGCCGAACGTGACGCAGAGCGCCGTCGGGATCAGCAGGATCGCCAGCATCTCCAGGAAGTTCGACAGTGCCGTGGGGTTCTCCAGCGGATGGGACGAGTTGACGTTGAAGAACCCGCCTCCGTTGGTCCCGAGCTGCTTGATGGCGACCTGCGACGCGGCCGGCCCCAGAGCGATGGTCTGCTCGGAGACCTGCGTGCCCTGGGCGTTGGTGAAGGACTGGACGAGGCTGGCCGTCTGGTATCCCCGGAAGGTCTGCACCACGCCCTGGGACACGAGGATCGCCGCCAGCAGGATCGACAGCGGCAGCAGGATGTAGAGGACCGAGCGCGTCATGTCGACCCAGAAGTTGCCGATAACGCCCGCAGATCTGCGGACAAAGCCGCGGATCATCGCCGCCAGCACCGCCATACCCGTCGCCGCCGAGACGAAATTCTGCACGCCCAGGCCGAGCATCTGCGTCAGGTAGCTCATTGTGGTCTCGCCGCCATAGCCCTGCCAGTTGGTGTTGGTGGCGAAGCTCACGGCCGTGTTGAACGACGAGTCCGACGTAACCCCCGAAAGCTGTTGGGGGTTCAGCGGAAGCGACCCTTGCAGTCGTTGCAGGCCGTAGACGACCAGCATCCCCGCGAGGTTGAACAGCAGCGCCGCCAGGGCATAGGTCCTCCAGCCCATCTCCTCTTCCGGCTTGGTGCCGCAGAGCCTGTAGATCCATCGCTCGAGGGACCCGAGCACCCGCCCCAGCACACCGAGCCGGCCCTCATAGACGCGGGCCATGTAGACGCCCACCGGCCAGGCCAGCCCCAGCAGCACCACCGGATAGATCGCGATCTGAATGAACCCTTGGCTTGTCATATCAGAACCACTCCGGCTTGATCATCGCCACGACCAGGTAGGCCAGCAGTCCGCCGGCCGACATTCCCGCCACGGCATACGTCAAGAGCATGCCTGTTCTCCTTGTCAGATCTTCCCGCACACCCACACCAGCCCCAGCGATGCGGCAAAGAACCCGCCGATGACGCCCAGATAGATCACGTCCATGACGACCGCTCCTTTCACTTTTGGAAGGTTAGCCGTCCCCGCCTCAAGACGGGGTCAGGAGATGACGCTGGCGCATCAAGAACGCATCAAGGCCGACACCAGGACCAGCGCCAGGGTCGCCTCGTCATGGATCGATCTGATCAACCGTCTGGATCTTAACGCGATTATGCGACGCAAATCATTGATTCTCATCCAGTCACGAGACCTTATGCTCACGCGATGCTTGCCGCACTCTCTGAACATCGCACCGCCGAAATCCGCCAAAGAGACGTTCGGCTGGAGGCCGCCCGTTTAGACCGTGAAATACGACATTCGGAAGTCTCTGCCCACGGCCAATCAAGCCAAACGCCCCGCGTTTGCGGGGCTTCTTGGATCGATACGGCTTGCTCGCCGGATCTAGACTTGTCGGATAGCGTGTGTGATCCGGGATAGGTCAGTTCGTCTCTTCATGGTGATAATGACGGCACGTGTGTCAGTCGCCAGGCAAAGACGTCATAATACAATCTCATTAACATCAGGTGATTACGATCGTGTCTGATGACAGGCTGCGACGCAGGGGCAAGCTACGTCCACAACAACACGACAGTCTCACGCGGACCGAGTTCGACTTCGCCATCACCCTTGACCACCGAATCGCCCTTGCACCAGATCACCTTCGGCGGCGTGGGAAGGCTGTGCAGCACAGACACCTGCTGTCGTTCAGGGGCGCCGTTTGTCACGACCGTCAGGTAATGGAGGCCGTTGGACATGACGCGCATCACGCAGCCTTTGGTGTGCGAGCCGAATCGGAACGGCACGCCGGCGATCAGCGGGGCGGTGACCGCGCGCATGAGCTGAGCTAACGGCCGGTTGTCGCCCAACCATGCCCCCAATGCAATCAGCGACGGTATCCAGATCGCCTCGCCCTGGCCGCACCGATTACGCAGCGCCGTGATACGCGCGCCGTCGTGGCCGATGGCTCTGCCGGTGCCGGGTCGTATTTCACCCTGCAGCAGGTGCGCGGGCAGCGTCAGGGGCGGGTCATCCAGACTCAGAAGAAATTCCTCGCCGATGAAACGCATGTCCTTGATCGTGCCGCCGAGCAGTTCCTGGAGCGGATAGTTCTCCCACGTCGGCCAGAACTCGGCACGTTCGCCATAGACGCCCGCTTGGCCGGTGGCCAGGACGGTGTGGCCCTTCTTGACGAAGGCGGTGAGCGACGAGGCCTGCGCCTGGGACATCGCCAGGAGGTTCGGCAGGATCAGCAGCTGCTTTGACTCGTAGGCTTGATCGAAGTCGAAGTCGTGCAGGTGTTTGACGCGGGCGGGGATGCCCAGCTCGCAGAGCACTTCATAGAAGCCGCGGGCCGAGTCCGTGTGGGCGTCGCGCGAACGGCCGGGCAGGTCCTGCTGGCCGAAGAAGCACTCGACAGCCATGGCCTCCAGACCCAGGAGGATCGTGATCGGCGTCTCGACGGGCGCGGCGCCGTCGAAGAAGTCCGCTTCCTGCTCGATGGTCGACGCGATCTGGCCGGCCGTCTCGAGGCGGTCGCTAGGCTGGTATTGATAGTCGAGCAGGCCCCACCCGCCGGCTTCCCATCCGGCGACGCGCGTGTTCAGGCACCAGTAGATCGATCGCTGGGCGCCGCCGGCGATCGTCAGCCACGTCCACTGGGCCATGTCGGCGCCCGCCGGGCACAGGGGGTCGAGGGCGTCGTAGATGTTGGTTCCTGACTGCAGCTCCGTGATCCAGAACGGGTGGGGCTCGGCCGCACCGCGCACTACCTCACACTGGTACGAGAACGCCATGGCATAGCGATCCCGCTTGCCGAATCGCCCGTAGGTCCAGGCGGGGTGGAGTGTGACCCCCAGCGAATCCATGGAGGCGCGCCAGGCGGGCAGGTCGTAGGCGTTCACCACGAGGTTGACGGCGAGCTGGTCGGGATTGGCGTGCGTGGGATGGGCGGGGTCACGACGACGCACGCAGTCGGCCAGGAACGCCAAGTACCAGGTGTGGTAATCCAGCATGAAGCGCAGGACGTCGATCTGGCGCACGTGCAGCTCGAAGTAAGGGTTCGAGATCCGCCAGATGGCGTCGCGGGCCACGACCTGGTCCAGGTCCGTCCAGCGGCGGCCCGCGGGAGACCAGGCGTCCAGGGCCGCCTCGGCTGAGCCATATCTCGCCACGAGCCACTCCTTGAGCTTTCGCTGCGACAGCTCGCTGCGCATGACGTTCTGCTTGGGCTCGTTGAGCAGGATCCAGGTGTCCAGGGCCGGGTGGTCCTTGTACCTGGTGACAATCTCGCCGATCGTCTCGTCGAGCTTTTGGAGCTGCGCCTCGGTCATGGGGTCCTTCGGCGCGGGCAGGGTGGGGCAGAGGGCGATGCCGTGACGAGCCGCGGAGTCAAAGACCTTGTCGTAGAGCGCGTAATCGGTGTCGATGAAGAACCGCGCCACGGGCATGTGGTGGTCGTGGAGCGTCTTGAGGAAATGGTCCGTCAGATGGGGCGCCTCGGTGAACATGACGTTGGCGCCTAGTTGCGGCAAGCGTGGCATGGGGTGTCCTTTCCCTCGACGTTCATGGTAAATCATCATCCGCCTGCTTGTCGGGTTTGCGGGCGGTTCTCAATTCGGCAGAAAACCAGGCGGTCGGATTTGCACGACGCGTCGGAGTTCTCGTCGGCAGGATGTCATAATAGACGCGACGAGCCGCTTAGAGCCCGACCGAGCAGGAGCCTTGCGTCATGCCAAGTCCTTACGTCTATCGCCGCGACCAACTACGCGAGGTGGCGTTCCCTCTGGGCGGCATCGGGACCGGGTGTGTGAATCTGGAGGGGCGAGGGTCTCTGCGCGACTGGGAGATTTTCAATCGGCCGAACAAGGGCTCGTTCCTGGAGCTCGCCTTTCCCATCCTGTGGTGTCAGCAAGAGGGCCAGGCGAGCCAGACACGTGTGGTGCAGGGTCCGCCCATGCGTGGCTTCACCGGTGGCCCGCCGCGCATGGATTTCAAGGGTGACGGTTTCGGCACGGACCGTGCCCAGGGCGATGGCCTGCCACGTTTCAGTGAGGCGGTGTTCACCGGGAAGTTTCCTTTCGCCGAGATTCGCTTCAAGCACGAAGTCTGCCCGCTGGACGTGTCACTGGAGGCCTTTAGCCCATTCATCCCGCTGGACGCCGAGGCTTCGGCCATGCCAGTGGCTTGCCTGACGTACCGGCTTAAGAACCGAACCAGCGCAAAGGTCCGCGCGACGCTGGCATTCACGCTCAACAACCCCGTGTGCATGACCACGCCGCCGACGAAAGAAGATCAGGACCGGTCGTTCAACGACTTCCGTCAGGGGACAAGCTGCCGCGGGATTGATTTCACCAATGAGCGTTTCCCGGCCGGCGATCACCGCCACGGGACCGTCGCGCTGACGACCGACTGGCCGGACGTGACGGCGATGCCAAACTGGCTGCGCGGGGGAGCGTGGTTCGACAACCTGCACCACTTCTGGGACATGTTCAGCCGGAACGGGCGCTTCGACGAGGCCCCCCATTACACGGACCGCGGCTGGCGGCACCCCGGGAGCCTGGGGCTGTGCGTGGCGCTCGAGCCGGGGGAGCGGGTGGAGCTGCCCATCCTGATCAGTTGGAGCTTCCCGACGTTCGTCAAGTATTGGGGTGAGGGCGACAAGCCTCAGAGCGAGAAGCCCCGGTGGACCAACGCCTACGCGAAGCGTTACCCCACGGCCTGGGAGGCGGCGGAGGATTTCTTCGCGCGGCGGGAGGATCTTGAACGCCGCACGCGGGCATTTCAGAAGGCCCTCTTGGGTTCCACGCTCCCGCCGGCGGTCGTCGAGTCGGTCGCCAACACCGCCTCGATCCTGCGCAGCCCCACGTGTCTACAGCTTGAGGACGGCACGTTCTATGGCTGGGAGGGGTGCGGCGGCGGGGCCGGTTGTTGCGAGGGCTCGTGCACCCACGTCTGGAACTACGCGCTCACGCAGGCTTTTCTCTTCCCCGCACTGCATCGGACCATGCGCCGGGCGGAGTATGAGCGATCCTTCGACAGCGGCGAGGAGGGGGGCAAGGGAGCGGTGGCCTTCCGTCTGCCGCTGCCGCTGGGCACACCCGCCAGCGGCAAGCACGCGGCGAGCGACGGCCAGCTCGGCGGGGTCGTGCAGCTCTACCGCGACTGGCGCTTCAGCGGCGACGACGAGTACCTGCGATCCATGTGGCCGCATGCCAAGCGGGCGCTCGAGTACGCCTGGCATCAGTGGGACCGCGACCGGGACGGCGTGGTCGAGGGCGATCAGCACAACACCTACGACATCAACTTCCAGGGGCCGAACCCGCTGGCGCAGTGCTTCTATCTGGCGGCGCTGGCGGCGGGGGCGAGGATGGCCCGGCACGTGGGGGACAGCGCATCCGCGGCCGAGTATGACCGTCTGTATCAGGCGGGGCGCGACAAGACGCGGCGGGAGCTCTTCAACGGCGAGTACCTGGTACAAACGTTCGACTCGCTCAGGCCCGACGCGCCCAAGTATCAGCACGGCGCCGGGTGCCTGAGCGATCAGGTGTTCGGGCAGCTTGCCGCGCACGTGGCGGGACTGGACCACGTGCTGGATGAGGAGGTGGTCAGGCCCTCGCTGTCCGCGGTGTTCAGGCACAACTTCCGCTCGCCGCTGGGCGATCACTGCAACCCGCAGCGGATCTACGCCCTGGCGGACGAGTCGGGGCTGCTGCTGTGCAGTTGGCCGCGCGGCGGGCGGCCGAGGTACCCGTTCCCCTACAGCGACGAGGTGTGGACGGGGATCGAGTACCAGGTGGCCAGTCACCTGATCTACGAAGGATTCGTGGACGAGGGGCTGGCCATCGCCAAGGCGGTCCGACAGCGTTACGACGGACGGCGGAGGAACCCCTACGACGAGATGGAGTGCGGGCACCACTACGCGCGGGCGCTGGCGAGCTGGGGCATGCTGCTGGCGATGTCGGGGTTCCGCTACGACGCGGTGGAGAGGACGGTTCATCTCGCCCCACGCCTGCCCGCGGGGGACAGGGCGCTGCGATGCATCTTCACGACAGGGTCGGCCTGGGGGACGTTCAGCTACGACGGCCAGACGCTGACCATCCGACCGGTGGAAGGAGAGCTCGAGATCCGTCGAGTGATCCTGGAGGGGCGAGCGATGGAGATCGACGCGGATCGCCGCGTGGCGCGTGCGGGAAAGAGCTGGAAGGCGAGTGACCCTGCCCTCTGTCAATGAAAGGCCGGCCCACCGATGACGATTACCGCCACGGCGCCATTTCGCGACGTCTACACCCCCGGGCCGAACATCAACGATCACAGCTTCATCCGGGCCGGTGACACCTGGCATCTCTTCCACATCTGGCTCTCGCCGCGCACGCCGCTGGACAACGTGATCGGGCACGCCACCAGCAAGGATCTCCTGACGTGGCAGCGTGAGGCGGACATCCTGCCCAAGGCGCCCAAACCCTCCTGGGAGTGGCACCCGGGGGCCAACGCGCCCTACTGCATCGAATCCGCGGGGACCTGCTACTTGTTCTACAGCCGCTACGACTGGCCCGAAGGTCGCAGGCACCAGCGTCAACACATCGGCGTCGCCACCAGCAAGGACCTATTCAACTGGACGCCATGCCCGGACAACCCGGTCTTTCATCCCGCGCCGTGGTGGTCGCCGTGGGAGGACGCCGACTCGAATCAGTTCCGCCCCGGCTGCTGCCGCGACCCGCACGTGATCCGGCTGGGAGATCAGTTCGTGCTCTACTACGTCGCGCTGACCCACAAGCCCCGCGTGTGCGCCATCGGCCACGCGGTGTCGAGTGATCTGCTGCACTGGGAGGACCGTGGCCCTGTGCTGGAGATGGGGCTGTTCGAGCGCGAGCCGATCATGTGCGAGTCGCCCGACGTCGTGTTCCACGGCGGACGCTGGCACCTGTTTTACACTCAGGACCTTTCGACCTGGCACGCCGTCTCCGACACGCCCTTCCATTTCAGCAGGCCCACCAAGCTGGTCGGCACCCACGCCTCGGAGGTCTTTGAGTGGGACGGACGCTGGTACATGTCCCACTGCTGCCACGGCGGCCTGAGCCTGGCTCGCATCGACATGTCGGCCGACCCTCCGCGGGTTTTCGGCATCGAATAAGGGGCGACCTTGTTCGGTCAGCCTATGCCGTCCGGGATATGGCAGTTGAAGCTCCACCGCGAGTCGGCCGGGGGGAGTTGCTGCGGTTCGACGTTCTGCATGCAGCGAAAATTCACGAAATTCGGCTTGACAACCTCCTGCCAGATCCGTTCGAGTTCCACGAACGACACCGGCTTGTGCTCCTTGGGGGCGTCCTTGTCGTATGCCGCCAGCAGCTCCTTGGCCCTGCGGCCCAGGTACGCCACCTCATCGCGCACCATCCGCTCGCCCACACGACGGTCCGCCAGCGGCGCGTCGGCGCCCATGGCGAAATGCCGGTGTTCCTCTCGCAAACTCTTCTGAACTTCCGCGGGCGGGATGCGCGACACGTCCACGCAATCGGGCCGCAGCGACCACAGCAGGCTCGTCTCGACCTTGCCGGCGTGGTCGCCCTTGTGGTTGCCCTGGCCGTCGAAGCCGTTGATGT
The DNA here is from genome assembly GCA_020850375.1 of Phycisphaeraceae bacterium. The sequence continues at coordinate 41,975 of JADZET010000378.1, forward strand.
TGGCCTCCCAGTCGGGCAGGCCGTACAACCGCATCGACAGGTGAGGCTGCAGCAAGCCGGTGAGCGTCTTGAGATCGGTCCAGTTCGCGCCGTAGTGCCCGGTCACATTGATGACGGCGTGAAAGCCCAGGGCGTCGAAGGCCCGCCACTGATAGCACACGTTCTTGAAGTGGATCCAGGCCGGCACGGCCGTCATCCACGTCCGCATCTCGCCGATGGCATTCCTCGCCCAAGGGGCGAACACGCCGGTCTCGTGGACGTGCCAGTAGTCCACCGGCGCGACGATTCCCCCGTGCTCCCGCGCGGCGGTGACGCAGATCGCCTGGGCCTTGAGCGCATCGAGCCCCAGGGCGTTCTGGGGTCCGTGCGGCTCGCACAGCCCCTGGGGCGCCCAGACCACGGGACAGGCCGCCATCGCCACTTCCAGTTCGTCGGGGAACATCCGCTCCCACTGTACTTCACGCATCATCGTCCTCCATGGCCGCGTCTGGCATCTCACCCCGCTGTCCGTGGTAGCGTGTACGGCAGCCATCCTACTTTGTCAGCCGGCGGGCGCGGTCATCGGTACAGCCTTCCTCGCTTGCACTAGGTGCAGTTTCAAGGTCATCACCACTTGGGTTCTGCCCCTCGGAGGAAGAAAAAGCGCCCCGAGGGGGGGCTTGGCATGGGGGGCTGGGTGGAAAGACATCAGACATCGAAGGGAAAAAAGAGCCCAGGCCCGCGGGAGCCTGGGCTCTGCAATGGCGGGGAAGGGTCAGTGTTGACGGCGGAGCAGGGCCAGGGCGCCGAGGGCCAGGATTGAGAGACTGGCGGGCTCGGGGATGACGGCCAGCTCGGCGGGGTCAACGCCGGCACCGGTCAGGGCGGCGACGAAGGGGTTGATGTCCTGGACGTTGATGGGCCAGGGGCTGACCGAGCCGTCCTGGGTGGGGTCGATGGCCATGAGCACGAGGTCGAAGTCACCGGCGGGGATGCTGGCCAGGGCCATGTAGCCCAGGAGGTCGGTGGTGTAGCCGGCCTGATTGGTCAGGGCCTTGACGAAGGGGTTGATGTCCTGGACGTTGACGAGTCCGTCGAGGTTGAAGTCGC
>JADZET010000379.1 GCA_020850375.1 Phycisphaeraceae bacterium
AGCAGCGGCCCCTCCGACGACGCCAGCTCACCCACCGGCACCACCGACACCGCCACCAGACTCACGAGCATGTAGATCACCGTCACCACGCACAGCGCGATCACCATCGCCAGCGGGAACGTCCGCCCCGGGTTCTTCACCTCCTCCGACACATTCAGCAAGTCTTCAAACCCGATGAACGCGAAGAACGTCAGGATCGACGTCTGCAGCAGCAACCCGATCTCTAATCCGCCCCCGCTTCCACCCCCGGATGGGTTGGCCGGGCTCGAAGCGTCGAGATAGCTCACCGACCCGATGTACGGCAGCCCCACCACAATGATCAACACCAACCCCCCCGTCTCGATCACCGTGCAGATGTTGTTCAGCGTCGCCGATTCCTTGATCCCCCGGAAGTTGACGCCCGCCAAGAACACCAAAAAGCCCGCCACAATCACCCACCCCGGAACCCCCGGCATCCACGACGCCGCCGGCTCGATCATCGGCAGCGCGTAATCCGCGAACACCCTGCTCGCCGTCGCCATCGACGTCAATCCCGACGCCATGATCGCCAGCCCGATCAGATACGTCAGCCACGGCCGGCCCCACGCCCGCTGCGTGATGTACGCCGCCCCCGCCGCCCTGGGATAGCGCGACCCCAGGCTCGCATAAGACAACCCCGTCAGTCCCGCCGCCACCAGGCTCACCACGAACGCCAGCCAGAGCATGTTCCCCATCTGCCCCGCTGCTTTTCCAACCAGCCCGTAGATCCCCGCCCCGAGCATGTTCCCCACGCCGTAGATCGCCAGCGTCGGCAGCCCCAACGCCCGCCGCAGCCCGACCGGCTCATCCCCTGGCGCCGCCTGATTTTCCGTCAAAGATTTGCCTTGGCTCATCGGCGCATCATAACCTTATCCGAGCCCCGTTCACCCGATTCCCAGGACCTTTTCATGACCTTTTTCTATCTGACGTTGCTCGCCTGCGTGACCTTCCTGCTCGGCTGCGCCGACACGACGAGCCCACCGCGCGACCCCACCGCCAAGGCCGCGCCGACCACGCAACCCGACGATCCCCACCTCGCCCGAGCCGTCTTCGCCGGCGGATGCTTCTGGTGCGTCGAGGCCGTCTTCGAAGAACTCGACGGCGTCGCCGACGCCGTCAGCGGCTACGCCGGCGGCCCCCCGCACCTCGCCCACTACGACCTGGTCTCTAGCGGCGACACCGGCCACGCCGAGGTCGTCATGATCCTCTACGACCCCCGGAAAATTAGTTTCGAAAAGCTTCTGGAAGTCCACTTCGCCACCCACGACCCGACCACTCTCAACCGCCAGGGCCACGACGTCGGCCCGCAGTACCGCTCGGCCATCTTCTACGCCGACGACCACGAGAAACAGCTCGCACAGGCCTACATCCAGCAGCTCACCGACACCGGCGTCTACGCGCGCCCCATCGTCACCACCCTCGAACCTCTCAAAGGCTTCTACCCCGCCGAGCCGCACCACCAGAACTACGTCTGCACCAACCCCCGCCAGCCCTACGTCCGGGGCGTGGCATTACCCAAGGTCGAGAAGGTCCGCGAGAAATTCCCCGACCTGCTCAGGCCCGATGCCCCCGCTACGCCCAACCCGGCTCGGTAGAGCGCGTCGCTCTATCCACAATCCCTTATCAGATCCCTTTGGTCTGTTTCACCTGCAGGTTAAGATATGCGCATCGGGACGTAACGGACGCATCGATCATCTCCCGCACAAAGGAACCGCCACATGTCACTGCTCAAGGAATTCAAGGAGTTCGCCGTCAAGGGCAACGCCATCGACATGGCCGTCGGCATCATCATCGGGGCCTCGTTCAACAAGATCGTCAGCTCACTGGTCAACGACGTGATCATGCCCCCCCTGGGCGTCCTGATCGGCGGCGTCGACTTCAAGTACCTCAGCGTCATCCTCAAGGACGCCATCCCCGCCGACCCCGCCACCGGCGCCGCCGCCGTCCCCGAGGTCGCCATCCGCTACGGCATGTTCATCAACACCTGCATCGACTTCCTCATCGTCGCCTTCACCGTCTTCATGATGATCAAGCTGATGAACAAGCTCTTGAGCGCCCGACCGCCCTTCCTCGGCCGCAAGGACGCCACCGCTTAATCTCCCGTTCCCGCAACCCATGCTCTTTCCACGCCCACGCCCTCCCGGGCGTGGGTTGTTTTTATTCTTTCCCCGCCGCCGTCCCCGCCACGAAACCCGTCGACCACGCCCACTGAAAATTGAACCCCCCGATCCGACCGTCGCAGTCGAGCACCTCGCCCACCAGATACAACCCCGCCGCCACCCGCGACCCCATCGTCCCCGGATCGACCTCCTCCAGCGGCACACCCCCCGCCGTCACCTCCGCGTAGTTCCACCCACGATCGCGCGCCACGCGCAGGTCCAACCCCATCAGCGCATGCACCAGCTCCCGCCTCGCCTCGCGCGGGAGCTGCCCTATCGGCACGCCCGCCTCCACGCCCACGTGCCCCGCGATCGCCTCCGCCACCCGCCGCGGCAGCCGCTCACCCAGCACATTCACCAGCCCCCGCCGCGGCCCATCCGTCGCAACGTCGATCAGCCACCGCTCGACGCGCTCGAAGTCCTCCCCCGGCAGGAACGAACACACCATGCGGACCTGTTTCCCCTCCCCGCGCGCCGTCGTCCAGAACCGACTCGCGTCCATCGCCACCGGCCCACTGACCCCGAAGTGCGTCCACAGCAGGCTTCCCGCCCGCCTGTCCACGCGCTTGCCCTCGACAAACGTGCTCAGCTCCGCCTCATGCGACACCCCCGCCAGCGACGCATGGAACATCGATTCCTCAAGCACCAACGGCGCCAGCGCCGGATACGTCGCCGTCACCGTGTGCCCCAATCGCTTGGCCAGCGCATACCCACCCCCGTCGCTGCCGGTCTTGGGCAACGATCGCCCCCCCGTCGCCAGCACCATCCGCCGCGCGGCCATCACCCCCCGACTGTGCCCTATCTCAAACCCACCCTCCGCGAGTGTTCTCAACTCCTTGACCCGATGCCCCGTCATCAGCCGCACCCCCACCGCCTCGCACCGCCCCACCAGCGCCCTTAGCACCGTGTGCGCGTCATCGCTCACCGGAAACAGTTTGCCCGTCTCCTCCCGTTTGAGCCTCACCCCCAACGATTCAAACCACGCCGCCGCCGTTCGTTCGCCGAACGCCCTTAGCACACGCTTGATCAGCTTCCGGGGGCCCTGGAAGTCTTCAGCTCGCACCACGTCGTGCGTGACATTGCACCGCCCCCCGCCCGACACCAGGATCTTCGCCCCCAGCCTCGCCGCCCCGTCGAGCACCGCCACCGTGCACGGCCCCGCCTGCCGCGCGAAGATCGCCGTCGCCAGCCCCGCCGCCCCCCCGCCGATCACCGCGATGTCCACGTCAAACCCATTCATTGGCCGGCGATCTTACCCCATCCCCGTCGCCACTCGTAGAATGTCCGCATGCCCACTCCCCTCGACTTCTATGGCTACGACAAGTGTTCGACCTGCCGCAACGCCCGCAAGTGGCTCGATCAGCACAAGCTCCCTCACCGCTTCATCGACATCACCGAGCATCCCCCCACTACGACTCTGCTCAAGAAGCTCCTCGCCGCCGGCCACCCGCTCCCCAAGCTCTTCAACACCTCCGGCCTCCTCTACCGCGAGATGGACATCAAGTCGCGCCTCCCCGCCATGACCCCCGGCCAGGCCCTCGACCTGCTCGCCCGGCACGGCAAACTCTGCAAACGCCCCATCGTCACCGACGGCCGACGCTTCACCCTCGGCTTCGACGCCAGCCGATTTGCGGAAGTTTGGACATGAGATCCGGAGTTTCCCGCATCAGATTTCCCGCTTTTTCCCCGAACGGGGCATTGTCGCGCGACACCTGAACTTTTAAAATCCCCCCGTCGGTTGCTCCATCCCACCGGTTCCCCCTCCCCACACAACCTGGAGTGATCCCCCGTGCCGCGATCCTTCTTACTCTCCATCCTTTTTCTTCTCCCCGGAGGCTTAATCATGGCTCAGACCGCCGAAAAACACCCCCAAGCCGACGACCTGCTCTTCATCCACCACTCCTGCGGCAACGACTGGCTCAAGCGCGGCCTCCACGAAGCCTTGCTGACCAAGCCCTACGTCAACCGCCGCAATGACGTCTGCTACGGCGTCGACGCCCAGCCCGACAACGGCCGGCCCGACTCCCTCCGCATCGACGGCAAGGTCCCCGGCGACCGCACCGACATGAA
>JADZET010000380.1 GCA_020850375.1 Phycisphaeraceae bacterium
GCAGCACGATCTCCTTGGCGGTCCAGCCGATGTGCGTGCGAGCGCCTTGGTAGAGCTGACCCGCCGCCCGCTGGTGGATGCCCTCGAGCGCCCGGATCGGCCCGCAAACCTCCGAGAAGTCCTCCTCTAGGAGGTCATTGTTCTCAAGCTCGCTCTTGATGGCGTCGAGCATGTCGGCTGCGTGATCCTCGTCCGCGCCGATCAACGTGACGAACTCGCGGTGCCCATAGAGCAGTGACCACAGGCATGCTGTCTCGCACAACGTCGTCTTGCCCGAGCCGCGCGGCATGGCCATGGCGAAGAGCCCGCCCTCGAGCACTGCTGTCTCGATCTTGGCGATGACCTTGAGGTGATCCGGCGACCACGCGAGGTGGAACGTCAGCGGAAAGTACGCCTCGCAGAACCCCCGGAAGGAGTGCCGGCACGTGTCCTTTCGCTCAGCGTTGACAGGTGGATGCACCCAACCTTCCGATGCGATGTCGCGCGACGACTCCGACGCCAGCCGATTGCGCACGTTGACCGCGTCCTTGTGCCTGGCGTAGTCCAGCCCGGCGTCATTCGGATCGGCCGATTCACTTTGGCGCCGTTCCCTGAACAGCCAAGCCGCATAGCGCAATAGATCAATCCGCCGGACATCCCCCGGCGGGCTGATCCGGTGGGCCGCGCGATTGAGGTGACGATAGACCACATGCGGCTGGACCACCTCGCCCAGGGGCGTGGCGTTGAGCAGGCGCACCGCCTCCGCGACGCGGAGCTGTCGCGGATCCATCTTCCGGGCGTGGGGATTCTGTGGGTTCCGGGGGGGCTGGGGGTTCAATGGGCTTGCACCTCGCGGATCAGCCAAGCGGTGTAGTGCACGAGATTGATTCGCCCGTCGCGCCCGACGGGGGCGCCGGCGTCGATGTCCTCCTGCACGTCCTCCGGCGTGATCTTCCGCCCGCCGGCCGCCGAGAGCAGCTTCGCCACGTCTTCCACGGATAGCGCTGCTGGATTCACGGCCACAGTGGCGGAACTATGTCCCTCCGCCTCCGCCCCCTGACGTGGCCCCTTCCCCGCTGTCATTTTGCTGGGCTTTTGCCTGTTCATAGCGATCTACGCCTCACCCCCCGGAATCCCGGGAACTGGGCCATTTCGGACTTGATGTCTTTGGCGGCTGACGCCCTGATGTGCTCATCCACAGCGAAAGGAAACCACGATGACACACCCCCACGAAGACCACCGCGAAGACCGCACGATCTACCGGGCCACCGTGATCGACCTGGTCAGCCACCAGCCGATTGGCCAGTTCACCTACAGCGCCAAGAGCCTCGAGCACGCCCGGCAGCGCGGCTGGCGGATCGCCGGCAGCCGGTTCGGCAGCGACATCGACGTCCGCATCGAACAGATCTCCGCGTAACCCGCCCCTGCGGGTACACCCCCAACGAGCACCACCCACCCAGGAGCCAGCAACATGCTCATCACCCGCATCGAAGCCGAAGGCCGCTACGGCAAGGTCACCATCGACCGCCCGCGCGGCGGCAAGACGGTCGAGATCGTCAGCACCGTTCGAAGCCCCCGCCCCGACGAGGAGGCCCGCCTGACCTGGAGCCTGCCGACGAGCACCGACCCCGACGCCCTCTACCGCGTCGCCTGCCAGATCCAGCGCCGCTGCGATGGCGTGCGCGGCACCGGCGGCGACATCAGCGGCTACTTCCGAGAACTCGAGCGGTTCATGGACTGAGCCATGACCGCGACAAACACCCCTTTCCAAAGGAGCCCGAACGTGAAGAAGAACGAAGTCCAGATCGGCAAGGTTTATCTCGCCAAGGTCAGCGACAAGATCGTGCCCGTCCGCATCGACGCCGAGAGCCCTCACGGCGGCTGGGTCGGCAACAACATGTCCACCAACAAGAAGGTCCGCATCAAGAGTCCGCAGCGATTGCGGAGGCCGGCCCCGGATCGCCAGGCCCAGCAGCGCAGCCGCGCCGTGGCCGAAGCGCGGACCACCGACGCGGCCGCAAACGCTCACGCGATACCCGCCGAAGCCACGACGCCGGCGAAGGCGGCCAAGACCAAGAAGATCGCCGGTGAGCCCAAGCCCAAGAAGGTCAGCGGCCTGGATGCCGCCGTCGAGGTTCTCAAGGCTTCCGGGGGCCCCATGCGGTGCAAGGACATCGTCCAGGCCATGCTCGACAAGGGGCTTTGGAAGACCGGCGGTGCGACCCCGCAGGCCACGATCTACGCAGCCATGCACCGCGAGATCGCCACCAAGGGCGCTGACGCCCGCTTCGCCAAGGTCGAACGGGGCCGGTTCACCCTGGCCAAGGGAGCGTAAGCCATGCGACGTAGTCTTGAGAACCGAGACATCGAGTTCCGGGCGACGCCCGGCGGGATGCTCGAGCGCTACGTTAAGCTCCCAGACGGCCGCGAGTACGCTCACCGCTGCTCGGAGGACGTCTTCAAAGAGGTTGCCGCCCACATCGATGAGCACCTGGACCAGGGCGTAACAATGACGGCGCTCGCCGACGTCATCGACGCGCCCTACACGCAGGTCAACGTGGCCCTGGAGCTGCTCAAGGAGCGCGGCATGTTCACCACGCAAGGGCGCATCAACTACGTCGAGCGCGGCTACAGGACCGCCTTCTACGAGCACGCCCTGACCGAGTTCTACGCGATCATCGAAGGTTGCCCGCCCGAGCAGCGAGCCGTAGGGGATGGTCCCGAGGGGAGTTAGCCTCAACTCGCCACGTCTTTTTTGACCCCCGCCACCCCGGCCGCGACGGCTGGGGTTTTCTGCGGTGTCATCAGTCAAACCTGCCAAAGTGTCGATATACCTAGCCCATCGGGACCGGCCGGCAAAGTGCGCCGGTTTTTGAGCGGCAAGGCTTGCCCAAGTGATAGCAGAATGATACAATTGATCTAACTCCACAGGAGAACCCGCGATGTCGGACCTGCTCATCCGCAGCCTCGACGACCAGACGCTTAATCGCCTTAAGCGCCGCGCCCGGGCCGCGGGTCGGTCGCTCCAGAGCGAGACCCGGCTTATTCTCGAACAGGCCGCCGGCCGATCGCTGGACGAATCGCTCCAGGTCGCCGCCGCTTGGCGAAAGAAACTTGGCAAGCGATCGACCGACAGTGCGGCCATGGTCCGCGAGGACCGGCAACGATGAGCCGCCTGGTCATCGACGCCAGCGTCCTGATCAAACTCCACATCCAGGAGAAGGGTTCGCAGCAGGCGGCCGAGGCCGTCAGGCGGGCTCGCGAGTTGTATGCGCCCGATCTGCTGTGGGCGGAGATTGGCAACATCCTCTGGAAGTACGTGGGCCGCGGAGAGCTCAAAGCCGACGCGGCGCAGAAGCTTCTGGCCGACATGATGCAGATGCCGATCCGCATCGTCCCATCGGCCGACCTGATCGATCAGGCCTTCGCCATTGCCGTCCAGACCCACCGCACCGTCTACGACAGCCTTTACCTCGCCGTGGCGGTAGCGGCCAAGGCCGTTCTCCTCACCGCCGACCAACGTCTGGTCCATGCCTTGGCCAACCATGCGATGGGGACTTTCGTGCGTGGATTGGACGATTGACGTGCTCGAGAGACCGTCGGCCGGCACGTTCCATTCGCGCCTGCCGGGACCAAGTTCCGCGCGGCCGTTGAGGGCTGCCGATTCCCGCATTGTCAGGCACAGGTTCACGTCGCCCCCTCCTCGACCTCCGGGGCCATCGGCAGGGTGGTCTCCGTTCGGCGTTGTCCAGGATCATGGTTCGTAACCACGAGAGCCGGGATCGTCCCGTGCTTCGGATGGCGTTTGTCCCAGCGACGGTGGCAGGAGCAGCACAGCCAGCGGACCCGCAGAGGCTCGTCGTAGTTGAAGTGGGCCGCTTCGATTCTTCCCATCGCCCCGCACGTTTGGCATCTCTGGGGTCGGTGAAGTCTTCCTGAATCGATGGCGTAGCGGATCAGCGACTGAGCCCGACGTGCCGCCTTCGTCGCGCGACGCGTTCGATGTCTACCGGTGGTCTGTGCTTGGGCCTTGCACGCCATGGAGCAGAACCGCCTGGACCGATTAGGCAGCGGCCCGAAAACACATTGGCAAACAGGGCAGACCGCGAAGGTAGGACGCTTCGAGTTGCCGCCGATCCGCCCGCTAGCCCATGAGCGGCGAGGTGTGAATGTCCTGATGACCTTCAGTTCCAACACGCACGGCCTCCTTCCCTGTAAATTGCGTCCAACGCTTGACAATTACGTCGCAGTAGAGCGCGTCGAGTTCCATCAAATAGGCATGCCGGCCCGTCTGCTCCGCCGCGATGAGCGTCGAGCCGCTACCGCCAAAGAGGTCCAGCACGTTCTCCCCCGCCACCGACGAGTACTGCATCGCCCGCACCGCCAGCTCGACGGGCTTCTCGGTGAGGTGGACCATCGACTGAGGATTGACCTTCTTGACATGCCAGAGGTCGGTGGCATTGTTCGGGCCGTAGAAGTGGTGCCCCGCCCCCTCCTTCCATCCATAGAAACAGATCTCGAACGCGCCCATGAAGTCCTTGCGCGTCAACACCGGGTGCTGCTTGTCCCAGACGATCCCCTGGCTGAAGTACAGCCCAGCCTTCTTGAGCGGGGCGGGGTAATTGCCCAGGTTGGCATAGCCGCCCCAGATGTAGAACGATCCGCCGGGCTTGAGGACGCGCGAGGCGTTGCCGAACCACGCCAGGAGCATCTGGTCGAACGCTTCGGGGGACACGAAGTCGTTCTCCAGCGGCCGATCCTTGGCTCGCATCTTCTGGTGGGTGGCCTTGGCCTTTTCTGGGTGGCGGGCCAGGTCGAGACCCTGGTGGTGCAGCGGGGTATTCTTGTTGTGCTGGAAACTCGACAGCCCAGCGGCGATGGCGTTGTTGGAGCGCGGTTCGACGCGGACATTATAGGGGGGGTCCATCGAAACCAGATCGATGGTCGCGTCGCCCCCGGAAGCCAGCAGGTGGTCGAGGTCTTCGACGCTGCCGCTGTCGCCGCACATCAACCGGTGATCGCCCAGGATCCACAGGTCACCAGTCTGGGTGATCGCCGCGTCCGGCGGGGCCGGCACGTCATCCGGATCCGTCAGCCCCTCCTGTACGTCGCCCGACATGATGCGATTGAGTTCCTCGGCGTCGAACCCCAGCAGGCCCAAGTCGAAGTTCACCTCCTGCAACCCCGCCAGCTCGATCGGCAGCAACTCGTAATCCCACTCGGCCAAACTCGCCGTCTGGTTGTCCGCGATGCGGTAGGCCTTGACCTGGGCCGGCGTCAGGTCGGTGGCGACATGGACCGGTACCTTCTCGAGCCCGAGCTTCTTGGCCGCCTTAAACCGCGTGTGGCCGACGATGATCACGCCCTGCTCGTCGACCACGATCGGCTGGCGGAACCCAAACTCCCGCAGCGACGCCGCCACCGCGTCCACCGCCTCATCGTTCTGCCGGGGGTTGCCCGGGTATGGCGTCACCTGATCGATCGGCCGAAGTTCAATCTGCATAGGGACTCCTTTCAGTTCTGAGGGGAGAACAGACTTGGCTGCACGTCCGATGTTTCTGCCGTTCGCGCAGAGAGCTGGGGTGTTTCCGCCCCATCCGAGGGCTGAGAGCGTCGGTGATGCCGCCAGACGGCTCCGCAGAGTTCTATGAACTCTTCATTTGTCAGCGTGCCCTTGGCCCGGTTGACGATCTTGGTGAGAACCTGGGCGTTGCTGATGCGATGCTCGCCGCCGCGCGACACGGGGATGATGTGGTCCAGAGCCGCTGTTTCGGGGGTAAGGTCCCAGCCGGTCAACGCACAGCGATAGGCCTGGCGCTGCAACAACGCCAGAACACCGGCC
>JADZET010000381.1 GCA_020850375.1 Phycisphaeraceae bacterium
CCTGGACCACGTGCCCGACCTTCAGGCCGAACCGGCGGATCTGGCTGGGCGAGACGTAGATGTCGTCCGGGCAGGCCAGGTAGGAATACTCGGGGCTGCGCAGGAAGCCGAAGCCGTCGGGCAGGATTTCGAGCGTCCCCTCGCCGTACATCAGGCCCTGCTTGGTCGAGGTGTGCTGGAGGATCTTGAAGATCAGGTCCTGCTTCTTGAGGCCGTGGTAGGCCTTGACCCCCTGCTCCTCGGCGATCTTGTACAGTTCTTCGACGGCCATCTTCTGGAGCTGCTGGAGGCTGAAGTCGGGGACCTTGGCCTCGTCGTAGCGGCGCTGGGTCTCGGCCTCGAGCTGCTCATCGGAGTTCGGGTCGCGGAAGAACTCGCGCGCCGCCGACGCCGAGGGCGGGGCGATGCCCAAACTCGCACGCGTGGGGCGGTTGGCCGGCGTGGCCTCCACGGGGGGAGCGGCCGCGGCGGCCGGCTCGGGCGTCGGGTCGGCGACCACTTCCTGTGGCTCAACCTCGGGACCGGCGGTGGATGTCGCTGCGGACTTGGAGGAGGCGGGCTTGCGGCCGCGTTTGGCGGGGGTCTTGCTTTCGGCCATGACGAAACACTCCTAGGAAACCAGCCCGGGCCGTCAGCCGGGGCCATGTGCGAGACAGGAAAAATAGGGGTTATCGGCGGTTAGCCGTGAGGAATCGATGCGGTCATGGGCGGGAGGCAGACGGTTGAAGAACCATGACAATGAGCGGACGGTGGGATGCTGCGGGGCGAGGCGGGCGGAGGAATAAGGGAAACGTAAAAGGCCGAATGCCCGGCGGGCATGGGGCGGATGACGCGGGATCAAAAAAACCGTGGTGCAGGAGGGTGGATTCGCCCAAAATCGGCGATCCGGACTCGAACGCCGGTTGCGTCTCTTGAAAGATCCCAGTCGTTTAGCGATGGAGAATCTGCGAGAGGACGCGGCGGGTCTGCGTCAGGCACTCCTGCTCGCCCGCATCGTTCTTGATGACATAATCGGCCCGCCGAACCTTTTTGTCAAGTGGCCACTGATTTTTTTCCCGCCGGTCCAATTCCGCCTCCGCCCAGCCCCGGGAGGCCGCCACCCGGGCCAGCCGAACGTCCCTGGGGGCGTCGACAAAAACCACCACGTCGCACCCCGCGTCGATCCCCTTCTCCAGCAAGAGCGGGCAATCCTCGACAATGGCCACAACGGCCGGATCAGCCAGATATTGCCCCCGCAGCCGCTCCCTCCCGGCGTGAACTTGGGGGTGGATCAGCCCCTCGAGCCGGGCAAGTTCTTGAGGGCTATTGAAGACCTTCTGAGCCACCACGCGACGATTGACCCGGCCGTCCTCACCGAGCACCTCAGACCCCCACCACTGCCGAAGTTCCCCCCGCACAGCCGGGCTGTCCAGGGCCTCGCGGGCGAGTTCGTCCGCGTCGATCACGGCGCAGCCCAATGATGCGAACTGCCGCGCCACCAGGCTCTTGCCAGAGCCGACGCCGCCAATCAGGCCGAGGATGGGTTTGGAGGTGGGCAAGGGGATTGGGGATGAGGGGTCAGGGATTGGGGGTGAATCTATGCCCGCCCAGCGGGCGATCGAAGATCGCCGTGGCCACCGCCCCCGCCACACGTTCACCTCCCGTTTTTTATTCTACGCCAACCACGCCAAGCTGACGAATGCCGAACGATTTCCGCCGGGCAGCGGAAGGCTTTCCCTTGCCCGGGGGTTCATATAATGATGATCGTATATCACCGGGTTCATACTTCCCGGAGAGACGATTGGATCGGCCGTGCGTTGGGAGGAGCTTTGAAGGCAACGGTTTGCCGCCGAGTTCCGTGCGTGAGTCGTGGATTGGGAAATCATCTCTGACGATCCGCCGTCGAAAGACAGGGCGAGCATGTCCAGATGGTGGCAGAACGCGGGGACCGACCCGGAAACGGCCAAGATTGACCGCAATGTGGCCGGCCAGCGCATGGACAGCGCTTCCCTGCACATCCGAAATCTGATCGGCCAGTTCGAGTCGTGCCACCACAAGGCTGAACGACGACTGGAACTGCTCATCGACGCCATCGGCGCCGGGGCCACCGAAAAACGACCCGGCAAACGTTCCCAGCCGGGTCTGCATCCGGCCGAGCAGGCCTGGCAGGCCGCCTGCGACATCCTGCGGGCTTGGCAGGCGGATCAGCCACAGCGCGTCGCGGGCACGCACGTCGGGCCGATCGCCGCCGGCGACCTGCTCAAGGGGCTCGGCAAGAAAACACGCCTCAAAGCCTGGCAAGTGGATCGCGTGATCGAACGCATCGATAATTTCCTGCACCCGGATCATCCCTACGAGATGATGATCTGCGATCTTGGTGATCACGGCGAACCCGGCGGTCGGCCTCTGACAGATCGTTACAACCAAGATGCGGATCTTTTCGGACACACTCGAACGACGCTGATTCATGACACGGTTGATGGGCAACCGCGGGACATCTCACTGGCCTTGGCTATTGATTTGCTCATGCCCTGTCACTGGGATTTCCCCAACAATCTGCTGCTGGTGCTGCGGGCCATCGGCGGTCAGCTGCACGGTGACCGGCCGTTCACAGCCTGTGGCCGCAACATCCGTCTCTCGCCCCTGCGGCCCCGCGTTCAGCGGGTGGTTGCGGCCCTGGATGTCTTCAGCGGCACGTCGACCGGGCCTGCCGACACGAACCTGTTGCGCCGGCTCGGCGATGCGACGCCCCTGCGGAGATGGCTCGCCGCCTCGCTGGCCAAGACGCTCCGGCTTCAACTGCACCTCTGAACGTACGCC
>JADZET010000382.1 GCA_020850375.1 Phycisphaeraceae bacterium
GGCCCAGGCCGTCGGTGAGCATGCCGGTGATGGTGCCCGAGCGGTAGCCGAACATCAGGGCCTTGCCGAAGCCGTAGGGGGCGGCGGCGGCGACGCGGAGGTTGCCGATGGTGGCCATCCGCATGCCGACCAGGCCGACCGTGGCCGAGAAGAGCGCGCCGACGAAGAACGCGGCGGCGCGGCCGATGGCGTAGGTCTTGGCCAGTTCATCCGGCCGGAACGCCCGGCTGGCGTAGAGAACGCCGACGAGGGCGAGGATCAGGACGCCCACGACGGTCATCTGCCGCAGCAGGTAGGCGTTGGCGCCCTCGCGGACGGCGGCGGCGATGGCCTGCATCTTGGGCGTGCCCTTGTCGGCGTTCTTGACCTGGCTGACGAGCATGCCGGCATAGCCCAGGGCGGCTAGGGCGGTGATCAGCGACAGCCACAGGGCCACGCGCTCGCCCGTCGAGAACGACGGGCTGGTCATGAAGGAGAAGTATTTGAACTGGGCATGCTCGGGCGCGGCGTGTGGGGCGGCGGGCATTCCCGTCGCGGGCGCCTCAACGGCCGGGGCGCTGGGGGCCGTGGGCATCTCGACCTGGGCCAGCGTGGTCGAGCCGGCGAAGTAGCCGGCCGAGCCCGGCGAGCCGTAGACGCTGCCGTATACATAGAAGCCCGCGAACAGCACCAGCATCGTCAGCAAGAACCCTCGTCGACCCAAGCGTACGCCAGACATACCTGTGCTCCTTGGCCAGCCCTTGACCAGCCTGATTGTGCTACCCGTCGATGTCCGGCCGACATTCGTTCGCCGGGGGCGAGGACGGGGCTTGTGCGAGTAAGAACATGGTGGGTGATGAGCGGGAAAATCACCTCCGAGCCGGAGGAATGAGCTGACGGAACACGAAGCCGCAGCCCACGCTCCGCTCAACAGCAGACATTTAAGTTGTTTTTGATTGATTCGTCAAATCGCCGGCCCCTGGCGGGGTCCACCATGGACTGACCACTTCCAGACGCCGGTACAAACCATGGACCCTGGCGAGTGCATCCGAGGGTCTTATCGGCCAACGTCCGAGAAATCGTCGAATATCAGGACTGATTCAGGGTTGCAGCCGTTCGCGACGCCATGCCCCCTCAGTCTCCCGTGTGTAGCGCAGCCGGTCGTGGAGCCGGTTCTCTCGACCCTGCCAGAACTCGATGGCCGTCGGCTCGACACGATATCCCCCCCAGCGATCGGGCACCGGC
Source organism: Phycisphaeraceae bacterium (assembly GCA_020850375.1). The sequence continues at coordinate 1,225 of JADZET010000382.1, forward strand.
ACTTCCAGGCCGTGCCACTGGGCTTCGAGTCGAGCCAATCGCTCCTCAAGCTCTTGCCGGCCGGCGATGGGCTGGCTCTGGTGCGACGCGAGGGCGCCTAGCTGCGACCCGCGCGGCCGACGGCGGGCGTAGGCCTCGACCTCCTGCCGGCTGACCGCGATCGCCTTGCCCTCGACGCGGACCTGCCGCTCGAGCGCCGCCCAGTAGAACACCAGCGCGACCCTCGGGTTGGCCGCGATCTGCCGGCCCTTGGGGCTGTCGAGGTTGGTGAAAAAGACCAGGCCCTGCGCGTCGAAGCCCTTGAGCAGGACCATGCGGGCCGAGGGCTGGCCGTCGGGCCCGACGGTGGCCAGGGTCATGGCGTTGGCCTCGAACCACTGGCCGGGGTTGGCGACGGTCGCCTGCTCGAACCATTGCGTGAACAGTGTCCACGGATCAGCGGGGGCGTCCTGCTCGCGCAGGCCGGCGAGCATGTACTGTCGGCGAAGGTCTGCCAGGTCCATCCGTGCTCCGTGGTCCGCGTTGTGTGGCGTTCACCGCGTCGCCGAATCGGCCGGCCCACCGCGGGTCGGTCCCGGCCGAGAAGGTACAAAGAAAAATCCTCTGCCGGGTTGCGGCAGAGGATTTGGTAGTCGCTTCGAGGTCTTTCTGCGCCGACCGGCGGAACGGAACGACGCTCTCTCCTCCTAACTTTCTCCCTCCGGAGCTTTCTCCCTCGAAGCTTTCTCCTCCGAAACTTTCTCCCTCCATCTTTCTCCCAACCAACTTTCTCCCAACCATCCTTCTCCCATCCGAGCTTTCTCCCCGTCGCTTTCCCGCAATTCCTGGCTTTCTCTCCCGCGGCTTTCTCCCTCCGGGGAACCAGGTCAAACGGGGGCTTTCGGGGTTCCGGCACCACCGATAGCGGTTGAACCGGATTCGGACTGACGAAGCGATTCTCCAGGTCGCTCAGCCTGCCCTTCTGGATGTCTAGCGTGAAACTGCTCCTCTCCTCCTGGCTGATTGCCATGAGGTTCAGGCCGCCGTCGGCCTGAGACGGGTCTGACCGTCTCCCGATTCCCTCCTAACCTGCTTCCATGCTCCCTAAGGGGAAGGCCGACGTTCCGCCGTCCTGAAAGCTGACCGAACCCTTTGCGGGTTGATCCACGAAACATCAGGATTCATCCGCCTTCGTCAGCCTATAGTGGGAATAAGCTGACCTTTCTCCCTAGAAATGCTCCTCCTTCTACTGAATCAGGTCTGACCCATCCGAGAACACACTCGACGATCCACTAGGGATACTACCGCCTGACTCCGTGACCCACAAGCTCATCTGTGACAATTTCGTTCGAATGTTGAAATATTAAAACCGTGTTATTTCTCGTTGATGGGTCTTCCCAGCCCCCCATCAGATGCCCTCGACGCTGAAGATCAGGCCGACTCGTCGCGAGCCATGGGCCGTAAGCGATGGTCCCATAAATACTTCTGCCATAGACTGTGGGGCGGATTGTTGATCGCTCGACGCCGCTTTTTCCACACCATGCGGCCCCCCTGGGTTTGACAAGGGCGCCTCGAAAATCGGTGAGGGCACGGCCGTGAGAACATAGACAACTTCTCCACCTATCATCAACCGGCATCGCAGATCCGAAAGCACGATCGCCTGCCCGGGGTCACTCTGCTGGAAGTAGGGCGTCAATTCGACCTGTTTCTCGCCCGAGGCAAAGACCTGATAGCTGACAAAACACCCCGAGCCGGCGATCAACGCCTCGATCTGCTGCTGCTGGCCTCGGGCGTCGCGAAGGTGGAGCCGCGTCGGAATGTCCGCGAGCAGGGAGCGCCGAACCTCCAATCGGCCGACCCATCCGGGCATCAGCAGGGTGGACGACGGCGCACCGGCCCAGGAGACGTCGCGGATCAGTCCACGATCCTCGATCTGTTTCCACGTCGCCGGGTCGGTCCAGCGCCAGACCAGCCCGTTGGCCGCGGCGGCTATCGTCGCCCTCGGGTCGGACCGCATGGGGACGGGCAGTTGGTCCATCGGCCGCAGCACGGCCTCAACCGCCGGCTCACCCGCAATCCACGTCACCCGGCGCAGCACGAGGCGCACCATCCCCGCCGGCAGGGGCTGCTCGGACTGTGGAAACCGCGGCTGCGGCTCGGGATCGGTCCTGCACCCCGCGAGGCTCACCCCTGCCGCAATCATCACCAGCCCCAGGATGGGCAGGCACAGCCGTGAGATGAAAGTTGGGACGATCGATCGAGGGTCGCACCCCGCGCGCCCCACCATTGTCCTACGTCTGGTCCAGAACATGCTGCGCCGCCCCGCGTGCCGGTGTGATCGATCGGCGGCCCAGCTTAACGCCGGCAGACACCCCCCACCACCTCCTAACGGCTGGCCAGGGCATGAAAAAAAAGGCTGAGAATGCGGCGGGGCAAGAGACATGGCGTGATGCCCCCCTGGTCGCGATGAAAAAAAATGGCCTGTCCGAACAGAACAGGCCATCCCCGGCAGGGCGACGAATCGGCCGCGGACCCGTAGGGGCGCAGCCTTTTTCGTCCGCAACATTGTAACATATGACTACACTTGTACAAGATGTCGAGGAAGCACAGGCATTTCCGTTCCGACCGGGGGGATGCGGTGCCGGCCGGGGTGACCCGACTCGCGTCCCAACAGCCCGACAGGCCGGCGGCTCGCTCCGCCGTCCACGCGGCCTTGCCGGGAACTTGCGCCAACCTTGACGCTGATGGCGCCGGGGTGGAGAATGCCCCGCTGCGTCGGCCGCGTGCCCGAGTGGACCAAGGGGACGGATTGCAAATCCGTTTGTCGTGGGTTCGAATCCCACCGCGGCCTCTTCAAGACGATCGAGGCGGGTTCTTCCGCGTCCACCGCGTGAAAGACCTCCCCCAGGGCTCGTGCCGGGCCAGGACCTCGATCCCTTCGGCCCACCGGCACGAGCCCCGCCCGCCGCGATGATTCCACCCCAGCCGCCCCCACCGCCCCCCCGCCGGCCCCAGCTCGGGTTCCTGGTCATCCCCCCCTTTCGCATCCAGGGGCTGTCCATCGCCGGCGAAGAAACCGCCGTCCAGGTCCCCGAGATGGACCTTTGTTTCGACATCGGCCGCTGCCCCCGGTCGGCCCTGTCGAGCAAGTTCGTGGCCCTGTCCCACGGGCACATGGACCACGCCGCTTCCTTCGCCTACTACTTCTCCCAGCGCCAGTTCCAGGGCATGGGCGTGGGCACGCTCGTCTGCCCGCAGGCCCTGGTGCAGCCCATCCACAACGTGATGCGCGGCTGGATCGACCTCGAGGCCCAACGCACCCCCTACGAGGTCATGGGCATGGCCCCGGACGACGAGATCGAGATCAAGAACAATCTGATCCTGCGCGCCTTCGGCACCTTGCACACGGTCCCCTCGTTGGGCTACGTCGTCATCGAGCGGAGGAGCAAGCTGCGGCCCGAGCTGGTCGGTCTGCCGCAGGAGAAGCTCGTCGAGCTCAAGCAGCAGGGCCGGTCGATCACGCAGATCATCGACGTGCCGCAGATCTGCTACACCGGCGACACGATGTGGGGCCCCTTCTTCGATCGGCCCGACGTGAAGCAGGCCAGGATCCTGATCACCGAGTGCACCTTCATCGAGCCCGGCCACCGCTCCCGCGCGGCCGTGGGCAAGCACCTGCACCTCGACGACATCGTCGAGCTGGTCAAGATCAGCCAGGCCGAGGCGATCGTCCTGACGCACCTGTCCCGCCGCACGCACATCGGCCAGGCCCAGAAGTGGCTCGACGAGGCCCTCCCCGCCGAGCACCGCGGACGGGTCATGCTCCTGATGGACCACCGCGCCAACCGCGCCCGCTACGATCAGCAGGCCACTAAGGCTGTCTCGCTCCCGCCCGCGGAAGACCCGGCCGGGGAGGAATAACCCCGAACCGATGATCACGGGGTCCTGCCATGGGCCACCCATCGCTCACCATCCACGTGGCCGCGGACCCGCCGACCGACGCCCTGGTCGCGCGGGCCAGGTCGCTGGCCGAGCGACTGGGGTTGAGCTGGGCCGATGACGCCTCGCCGGCCACGGAGGATTTGTCGCTCTACGTGCTGGCGGTGACGGGGCATGGCCTGGAGCTGCGCCAGCCGGCGGCGAGGCGGACGCGGCCGCTGCGGATCGACTGGCGACGGGACATCGACACACGCTCGCCGGCCGGCCGATCGACGCGCCAACCCCTGGCCAAGGCCGTGGGGCTCGGCAGACGCGGTGAAGCTGCATTACGCACGCTCGACCTGACCGCCGGCCTAGGCGAGGACGCCTACGTCCTGGCCTGCCTGGGCGCGACGGTCACCGCCGTCGAGCGAAACCCTGTCCTGGCTGCCCTCCTCCTGGAAGCGCATGAGCGGTGGGCGGCGGAGGACCCCGAGACGGCGGCACGACTGCGCTTCATCCACGCCGACAGCCTGAGGGTGCTGCAAGACCCCTCCTCGGTCGGGGGGCCGTTCGAGGTGATCTACCTCGACCCGATGTTCCCCGCTGACGCCCGCCACGGCGCCGAACGACGCCCGCTGCAGGTGGTCCGCTCGCTCGTCGGCGACGACCCCGACGCCGCGGCGCTGCTGCCATGGGCCCAGCGGATCGCCCGGCGACGCGTCGTGGTCAAACGTCCGCACAGGGCCCCGCCCCTGGGCGATGCGCCGCCCTCGCACACCATCGACGGCAAGGCCGTGCGGTGGGACGTCTACATGATCCATCCGTCAATCGCCAAGGAGGACGAGCCATGAGCACTCCCTCGGACGCGCCGCTGCTGTTCGTGATCGGCGACAGCATCTCCGTGCACTACGGCCCGTACCTGGCCCGGATGCTCGAGTCCAGCTTCCGCTACAACCGCAAGGGCGGGCTCGAGACCGACAAGTTCGACCTCAACGACCAGGCGATCAACGGCGGCGATTCGCGCCGCGTGGTCGAGTACCTCGAGCGGCTGGCCGACCGGCAATTCCACGCCGACTGGCTGCTGCTCAACTGCGGCCTGCACGACGTCAAGCGCGACCCGGCCACGATGGCGCTCCAGGTGCCGGCGGAGCAATACCAAGAGAACTTGCGCCGCGCCGTCGCGCTGGGCCGGCGGGTGGCCGAGCGGGTCATCTGGGTCCGCACGACGCCGGTCGACGACGCGATCCATCGCGCCAAGAAGTCCTCGTTCGTGCGTCAGCAGAGCGACGTGGCGGCCTTCAACGCCGCGGCCGACGCGATCGCGATGGAGCATCGCCTGGCGATCATCGACCTGCACGGCTTCACGGCCGGCCTGGAGGGCCCGCTGTACGAGGACCACGTGCATTTTGTCGAGCCGGTGCGAAGGCTTCAGGCGGCATTCATCGCCGGCCACCTGTTGGCTTGGGCGGGGCTTGATCAGCCCAGGGCCAGTTGAAGATTTACCGTCCGACCCATCCGCCACCGAGGTTGGCGCGGGGCCGGCCAATTGTTCTGCTAAATCTCCTGTTGTCAATCTATTTGCTTAGGTAATATACCTTATGCTCCTACGGGATTCTATTGGGTTATCACGACCGCTTGATCCGTGCCGAAGGCATTTGATTCGTATAATGCACTGGGTTGCCGGGAATAGTATTTTTACGTCGTGGCAACCGCCCTTCCGGCGGAGGGACAAACAGGCATCACCGGCCAATGCCCGACGGAACTCACCGGACAGGCATCCCCCCGCACGACGCCAAGATCGCGGGTGAAGGGGTATTCATGGTCCGTTCAGCCCCCAGGACACGCAGCATGGTCGTTTGTCTCCACGAAGACCGCCCCGGCAACCTGATCGGGCTCAAGCTCACGGTCCTGAGCCTATCCCGCTGCAGCCCGGGCCTGCCCATCCTGGTCAGCTGCCCCTGCGCCGACCAGGCCACGCAGGCCTGGTTCGCACGACTGCCCCACGTCCAGACGCTCGTCGAGCCCCGGCTCAGCGGCAAGGGCTGGGGGATCAAGCCCGACGTGCTGCTCCACTGCCTCGAGCGCGGACACCGTGACGTGACGTGGATCGACGCCGACATCCTCGTCACGCGCGACATCCGCCCGCTGCTGGCAGCACTCGACGACAGGACGATGCTCGTCAGCGAGGAGGTCTACTTCGGCCAACGTCAGGGCAGCTACCACCGCACGCTCGCCTGGGGCCTCCAGCCCGCCCGAAAGCTGCGGGCCACGCTCAACAGCGGCCTGCTGCGCGTCACGCCCGAGCACGTCTCTCTGCTGAAGATCTGGCGGCAGATGATGCAGGACCCGGCCTACCTGCACGCCCAGCGATCCCCGCACCACGCCCGACCGCTGCACCTCCTGAGCGACCAGGAAGTGCTCACCGCGCTGCTTGGCTCAACGCTCGCGGCCGACGTCCCCCTCCGCACCCTCCGCCGCGGCCGCGACGTGGCGCAGTGCTTCGGCCCGGGGGGCTACACACCGCTGGAACGGTTGGCGAACCTCTGGCACGGCCTGCCGACCTTCATCCACGCCATGGGCCGCAAGCCCTGGGACCGCCACGCTGTGCCAAGTGATGACCGATCGCGGCGCCGCCTGCTGGCAAGACTGCGACGGAGCTACGAGCATCAGCACCTGGAACTCTCGCCCTACACCTGCGTGGCCAGGCAGTACCGCGATGAACTGTCGCCAGAGGAAGCCCTGTGGCTGACGCCCACGAGCCTGAGCGGCCGGGTGATGAACGCCATGACGGCGGGCCATCCGACGATGACGGAGTTTCCGCTGGCTGTCTTCGACGCCGCGATCCGCCACGCGCGGCGGGCGCTGGGCGTCGGGCGATACAGATCCGTCGCCATTCAAGACGAACAACACGCCCCCGCCGCGAAGGCCTCGGGCTGAGGCCGGCGTCGTGCCCCAGAATCATCCCTGGCGACAAAGCGGGCGACCGGATTCGAACCGGCGACATTCAGCTTGGAAGGCTGACACTCTACCAACTGAGTTACGCCCGCATCTTCGCCCGTCATTCTAGCGTCTTTGGCCGGTTTTTCCCATGGGCCGCGGGACCGCCCGGGGCCGGGCCGACGTGGACAATCGTCCGCCCCGGGGTCGGCGATCAACGCTAAAATGGCTTGTTCGACGCACCCCGCCTGTGGTCGCTCCTCAGGCGCGTTCCTCAAGCCCCGGAGCCCCTCATGGCCGGCCACAGCCCCTGGAAGAACATCAAGCACAAGAAGGCCGCCATCGACGCCAAGCGCGGCAAGATCTGGAGCAAGTGCGCCCGGGCCATCATCGTGGCAGCCAAGGCCGGCGGCGGCGACCCGGAGACCAACCTCGGCCTGCGCTACGCCATCGACGACGCCAAGAGCCAGAACATGCCCAAGGACACGATCGAGAAGGCGATCAAGAAGGGCACGGGCGAGCTGGGGACGGAGAATTACGAGTCGGCCCTCTACGAGGGCTACGGCCCGGGCGGCGTGGCGATGCTGCTGGAGATCCTGACCAACAACCGCAACCGCACGGCCGGCGAGCTGCGGCTGATCTTCGAGCGGGCGGGCGGAAACCTCGGGGCCTCGGGCTGCGTGGCGTACATGTTCGCGTCCAAGGGCATGCTGACCATCGCCAAGAACACCGCGAGCGAGGAGCAGTTGATGGAGCTGGCCCTGGAGGCCGGGGCCGAGGACGTGCAGGACGCCGGTGAGTCGTGGCAGGTCGTCTGCGAGCCGTCGGCCTTCGTGCCCGTCCGCCAGGCGATCGAGACGGCGGGCATCACCCCGGAGTCGGCCGGGCTGACTCAGGTGCCGAACATGACCGTCACCTGCACCGGGGACGCGGCCCGCAAGGTGCTGAACCTGATCGACAGCCTCGAGGACCATGACGACGTGCAGAAGGTCCACGCCAACCTGGACATCCCCGAGGCTGACCTGGCAGCATTGCAGGGCTGAGGCTCCCGCTCCCCGCCCTGCTCACCCGCTCAACTGTTCACGGCCCCCGCTCATGACCCGCTACACCGCTCATTTTCAGGGTCGCGTCCAGGGCGTGGGCTTCCGGTACACGGCCGTGCAGGTGGCGCGGGGTTTCCCCGTGGCGGGTTACGTCCAGAACCTTTCGGACGGTCGAGTCAGGCTCGTGGCCGAGGGGGATCCGGCGGATTTGAAAGAATTCCTTCAGACCCTCGAGCAGGCGATGGTCGGCTACATCACCGCCCACACCCTCGACCAGTCGCCAGCCAACGGCGAGTTCGGCCAGCCATCTCCGGGCGGGCTTCGCGTCCGTCATTGAAGAAGCTGCCGGATCTTGTGACCGGCTGACCCGAGGGATAAGCTTCCACGAAGAACGAAGAGCGGTTGTGGTTTTTCTCTGTCCCGGCCGCGTTCGACTGGGCCATGCGCAACAGATCGTGAATGATCCACACCTTGCCGTGGACACGATACCATCGCGGGCCATGCGCGAAGGAGCGGCGTGATGACCTCAAGCAATCTCGACCGCAGGACCTCACCGTGCCTTTCTGTGGCCGCCCTGGCGATATCACTCACGTTCATCTGCGGCTGCGCCAATGGTGGTCAGCGCATAAGTGGACAGCGCGATGACGCCCGATGCCGGCAATTCGTCGTCAACATGTGGAATTGCCTGTATGCCGAGCGTCCAGACAGCGACAAAACCGCTTCGGGTGACTTTTTCGAAGAAATGGACTATCGAACGATCACGAGAATACATCGGGTTCTTTGGGAGGACGCCTTCCTGCAATCGCAGGACTGGACCTCATATCTCGTCAACAGCCCGGTGATGGACAGACAACATTTCGCGTCCATGCTTCAAGACGTCCTGGACGATTACATCCGGGAAAAGTTCGAGAACGCCCCCTTGGCCGACGAACATCGCGATCACGCCGCCACGAGGCCCACGATCGCCAGCGGAAACCATGGTGAAATCACCGATGATGACGGTGATCGAATCCCGTATGGCGCGATCAATACATTAATGACCGTTGCCGCGGACCTGGAAGAATATCACCTGAACTGGGACCTGCTGTTCCGCCACAGACTGCCGGCATGGGACGCGAGTTTCTTTGAGCTCTACCGCCATCCCTCAAAGGGCTCATGGGGGGAGTTCTGCCGGCAGACTGAGTTCGTGTACCTGACGGATCTGAATGACGCTGCGCCCGCGGTGCCCTCTGTCTGCGCACGCGTGCCGGAAAGAATGATCCTGGCTGTGATCAGGGAGTTATGCAGATTAAACCAACTCCAGCCATTCGACGGCGCTGTCGCTGAAGAGATGGGGCTGTTTGTGGAGGCGGACATTCAGGTCAATCTGGCCGAGAGGCAACCGTAAGGAGTGAGCCACTCCCTCCGGTCGTGGAAGTCAGGCCGCCCGGTGCTAAACCCCTCTTTTTTCTAGCTTTCCACTCTCTCAGCGCTGACGTCCCACCTCCCCCCTCTTGCCACAAGTTATCCGGACGGGTAGTCTTAACCATGTGCCCGTAGGTTCTTGGCGTCCACCGGTCGCGACCGGCGGGAGTTGTAGATCTTTTTGGAGGACTCGACCATCGGCAGAGGACGTTTCCAACCCATCAAGCGAGAGACCGGCAAACGGCTCCGCATCAACCACCAGATCAACATCTCCCCCGTCCGGCTGGTCGACGACAACGACGAGCAGGTCGGCATTATTGACGTCCATGAGGCCATCAAGAAGGCCAAGGAGGCTGGGCAGGACCTCGTCGAGGTCGCGCCCCAGGCCCGCCCGCCCGTCTGCCGGATCATGGACTACGGCAAGTGGAAGTATCAGCAGAAAAAGAAGGAACAGAAGGCCCGCAGCCACAGCAAGCAGAGCGAGCTCAAGGAGGTTCGCGTCCGGCCCAAGATCGACGACCACGACCTGGACATCAAGGTCGAGAAGGCCCGCGAGTTCCTCGGCGAGGGCGACAAGGTCCAGTTCACCATGCTCTTCAAGGGCCGGGAGATGGCCCACCGCGAGATCGGCCTGCAGCTGATGCGCGAGATCCGCGACGGCCTGGCGGACATCTCCAAGATCGACTCCGAGCCCCGCATGATGGGCAAGCGGATGACCATGGTCCTGTCCCCCGAACGCAAGTCCAAACCCCCCGCGCCCAAGCCCGCCCCCGCCCCCGCCCCCGGAGGCGCCCCCGCCCCCGGAAGTGCTCCCGGAGCCAACGCGGCCGCCCCGACCGCGGCCCCGACGACCGCTCCGACAGCCTGATTGACGCGCGGATCACCAGGATACCCCCGGCCCAGGCGCCCCCGCCTGGGTTTCTTTTTTTTGTCACTCTCCGGGCCCTTTCCGGACGTCCCCGGCGTGTTAACTTAACCCCCATCAATGCCCCCCCGAACCCCGACTACTTTTGACTTCCGGCCCGGCCGCAAGGTCGGCACGCGCTACGTCGTCGAGACCCGACTCGGCGGCGGGTCCGAGGGCGAGGTCTACCAGGTCCGCGAGCAGGACACGGGCATCCTCCGCGCGGCCAAGGTCTACTTCCCCCACAAGGACCCCGACCGCACGCAGGCTGTGCACCACGCGCAGAAGCTCAACGCCCTGCGCTACTGCCCGATCGTGCTGCAGTACCACCACTCCGAGATCGTGCACGTCCGCCGGCAGAAGGTCATCGCCATGATCTCGGACCTCTGCGAGGGCCAGCGTCTCGAGGAC
>JADZET010000383.1 GCA_020850375.1 Phycisphaeraceae bacterium
CAGGTCGAGAAGGCCCTGGGCGCATTCGTCTACGGCCGAGACGAAGCTTCACTTTCCCAAGCCCTCCTGGACCTCTGCAAGCAGCAGCGTCGCACCCTCACCACCGCCGAGAGCTGCACCGGCGGCCTGGTCAGCGCGATGATCACCGATATCCCCGGCAGCAGCGCCAACTACCTCGGCGGCTGGGTGGCCTACGCCGACGCCTTCAAGCGCGATCACCTGAACGTTCCGGGGGAAATCCTCGATCGCTACGGCGCCGTCAGCCGCGAGACCGCCCTCGCTCTGGCCCAGGGCGCCATCGAACGCAGCGGCGCCGACCTGGCCCTGTCCGTCACCGGCATCGCCGGCCCTGACGGCGGCACACCCGAAAAACCCGTCGGCCTGGTCTGGTTCGGCCTGGCTGCGGCCCCGCATCAATCCGCTGGGGACATCACCGCCCAGGCCTGGGCGGGCCGACTCGGCAACGACCGCGAGACCATCCGTGATCGCGCCGCCAAGACGGCCCTGCAGATCGCGCGGTTTCACCTGCTCGGGCAACCCATCGAGCAGATTATCTGGCTGACAAAACAGTAAAATGGCTGCCAACCTCCGGGGTGTCGCGCCAAACCCTCAAGAGCCCTCCTCCCCGCTGGAATCCCCTTTGTCCACACCCACTCCCACGTCCGACCCCATCGCCTCCCAACCGCCCGCCACGGGACGCATCGACATACACAGCCACCTTCTCCCGGGCGTCGACGACGGCTGCCAGACACTCGAGGAGTCGCTCGCCTGCGTACGGCTCCTGAAACACAACGGCTACGTCGGCACCATCTGCACGCCCCACATGGCCTGGGTGGACGATCTGCCCGAGTGCACGCCGACACACGTGATCGAGTGGGTCCGCCAACTGCGCCAGCAGCTCAAGGAGCACGGCGAGGACTACGCCATCTGGCCCGGCGGCGAGCTGCGTCTGTTCGACGGCGTGATCGACTGGCTCAAGCAGCACGGAGTGCCCACCCTCGCGGGCTCACGCTGCGTCCTGACGGACATGTGGGCGGACCACTGGCCCAAGTACGCCATGCCCGCCTTCCGCTGGCTGATCGACCAGGGCTATCAGCCTATCCTCGCCCACCCCGAGAGGCTCAACTGCCCCGACGAGCTGCCCGCCCGACTCGCCGAGACCCAAGCCGTGGGCGTCTGGCTCCAGGGCAACTTCAACTGCTTCACCGGCGAGAACGGCTACCATGCCGACATCTTCGTCCGCCAGTTCCTGGCCGAGGGCCGGTATCGCCTGCTGGCCCTGGACATGCACCGCCCCGACACGCTGCCCTCGCGCTTCGACGGCCTGGACATCGCCCAGCGAGAGTCCGGCCAGAAGCTCATTGACGACATGATCATCACCGCCCCGCGCCGGGACATCTTCGGCCTGCGCGGCTGAGTCTCGTGGGTTCCTCCGCCGCATCGGATCGCGGAAGGGCCAGGCCTCCGATCTGACCAAATGATTGCTTGCTATATGACACTGATGCGGTAATCTTTCGTCGGAGGATCGAAATGAACACAAAACGAAAGGTTGCCCTGATCACCGGCGGCAGCCGTGGGATCGGTTTGGGCGTAGCGCGATCACTGGCGAAGGAGGGTTTCGCCTTGGTGATCAACGGCCGCCGGCCGGAAGCCGACGTCAAGGCCGTGCTGGATGAGCTTCGCACGCAGTCCGTGCCCGCGATCTACTGCCAGGCGGACATCGCCGACCGGACGGCTCGCTCACAGATGCTCGACACCGTCCGCAGGGAGTTCGGGGCGCTGCACGTGCTGGTCAACAACGCCGGCGTCGCCCCCGACGAGCGCCGCGACATGCTCGAGGCCACCGAAGAGAGCTTCGAGCGGCTGATCCGCGTCAACCTCCAGGGCCCCTACTTCCTGACGCAGAAGGCCGCGACCTGGATGATCCAGCAGCGCCAGACCGACCCGACGTGGCGCGGCTGCATCGTCAACGTCTCGTCGATCAGCGCCGTCGTCGCCAGCACCTCGCGCGGCGAGTACTGCGTCTCAAAGGCCGGCCTGAGCATGGCCACCCAGCTCTGGGCCGCGCGCCTCGGCGAGCACGACATCCCGGTCTATGAGGTCCGCCCCGGCATCACCCGGACGGACATGACCGAGGCCGTGCGTGAGAAATACGACGCCATGCTTGCCGCCGGCCTGTGCGTCCAGCCGCGATGGGGCGAGCCGCAGGACATCGGCAAGGCCGTGGCCATGCTGGCCCGCGGCGATCTGGCCTACTCGACCGGCCAGGTGCTCATGGTCGATGGCGGCCTGACGCTGCGGCGGCTGTAAGGTGAGGTGGGTGTCCTGACATGATCGACATCGACGACAACCTGAAACCGAGCGACCTTGAGCCGGCGATCGCGCGGATGTGGCAGGCGTCGGCGGCCAAGATCCTCGCCATTGACGAGCAGTTTCCTCCGGGCGCCGGCTCGCCCGTCTTCACCCAGCAGGGCCGCTACACCGCCCGCGGCTGGACGGAGTGGACGCAGGGATTCGCCTACGGCTCAGCCATCCTCCAGTTCGACGCCACGGGTGACGAGAAGTTCCTCACCCTCGGCCGCGATCGCACCGTCGAGCGCATGGCCGGCCACGTCTCGCACACCGGCGTGCACGACCACGGCTTCAACAACGTCAGCACCTACGGCAACCTACGCCGGCTGATGCTCGAAGGCCGTATCCCTGGCAACCTCTTCGAGCGCCACTACTACGAGATGGCCCTGAAAGTCAGCGGCGCCGTGCAGGCCGCCCGCTGGACCGACCTCGGCGGCGGCGCGGGCTACATCTACTCCTTCAACGGCCCGCACTCGCTCTTCGCCGACACCCTCCGCTCCTGCCGGTCGCTGGCGATGGGGCACCTGCTCGGCCACGTGCTCATGGGCGAGCAGGATCGGCCGATCTCGCTGCTCGGCCGGCTTATCGCCCATGCCCGCTCGACCGCGCGCTACAACGTCTGGTATGGCGAGGGCCGGGACCATTACGACGTGCGCGGCCGCGTCGCCCACGAGAGCATCTTCAACCTCAACGATCGCTCCTACCGCTGCCCGAACACCCAACAGGGATACTCGCCCTTCTCCACCTGGACGCGCGGCCTGGCGTGGATCATGCTCGGATACCCGGAAGAGCTCGAATTCCTCGAGCATTGCACGGACGCCGACCTCGAACCCTTCGGCGGACGCGCCGACGTCGAGGCGATGATGCTCCGCGCCGCCCGGGCAACGTGTGATTTCTACATCGATCAGACCCCCACGGACGGCATCCCCTACTGGGACACGGGAGCGCCGAACCTGCACTGCCTGGGTGATTACCTTCATCGCCCGGCCGACCCGTTCAATGAGCACGAGCCCGTCGACAGCTCCGCCGCCGCCATCGCCGCACAGGGGCTGCTTCGCCTGGGGGATTATCTTTCCAGACATGGAAATGACGGCAGCGGTCATCGCTACACGCAGGCGGGGCTGACCGTCACACGCCGCCTGCTCGAAGATCCCTACCTGTGCACGCGGCCCGACCATCAAGGCCTCCTGCTGCACAACGTCTATCACCGCCCCAACGGTTGGGATTTCGTGCCGCCCGGCCGATCCGTGCCCTGTGGTGAGGCGAGCATGTGGGGGGATTATCACCTGCGTGAATTGGCGTTGTACGTCGGCCGACGGGCGCGCGGCCAGACCCCCTACCGCTTCTTCGGGCCTGTCGCCCGCTGACGTTTCAGGAGATGTGATGCAGCCTATCCGCCGAATTGCGTCGTTCGCCACGCCAACTGACTTCCGGGCGTATCTGCGCGAACGTGCGATCGACCTGGACCTCGATGACGAGGTCGTCACCGGCTCGGATTCACCCCTGCTCCAGCCCATCACCGTCATGGGCAAGACGCTCTCGAATCGCATCTGCATCCACGCCATGGAGGGTTGGGACGGCACGCGGACCGGCGGCAGCACCGAGCCGATGGTCCGCCGCTGGCGCAAGTTCGGCCGCAGCGGCGCCAAGCTCATCTGGGGCGGCGAGGCGATGGCCGTCGCCCCCGAGGGCCGGGCCAATCCCCGCCAGCTCATCCTCAACGAAGAGAACCTCGGCGACATCGCCGCCCTGCGCGACGCCCTCCTCGACGAGCATCGCCAGCACTTCGGCTCGGCCGACGACGTGCTCGTGGGTTTTCAGCTCACGCACTCGGGTCGGTTCTGCCGGCCCGACGGCGAACTCAAACCGCTGGTTGCCTTCCGTCATCCGCTGCTCGACCGTAAGTTCAAGGTGACCTCCGACGCTCAGATCATCACCGACGACCAGATCAAGCGGCTGATCGATGCCTATATCACCGCCGCAGCATTGGCCAAACAGGCTGGCGCGGATTTCGTCGACATCAAGCACTGTCACGGGTATCTACTCCACGAATTTCTCGCAGCCCACACACGTCCCGGCCCCTATGGCGGATCATTCGAGAATCGCACTCGGATCCTACGTGAGATCGTCGCCGGCATTCGCGCCCAGGCCTCCGGCCTGCACGTCGGTGTGCGTCTGAGCGCCTTCGATTTCCCCCCCTTCCGCCCTGACCCTGCTCTGACACAAGGCAGCAACCTCGGCCCAGGGATTCCCGAGAATTACCAGAGCTGCCTGCCCTACCACTACAGCTTCGGCAACCGGCCGGATCGCCCGCTGGAGATCGATCTGGCCGAGCCCATCCAATTCCTCGAGCTCTGCACCAGCCTGTGCATCGAACTGGTCAACCTCTCGGCCGGCAGCCCCTACTACAACCCGCACATCCAACGCCCCGCCCTCTTCCCCCCCAGCGACGGCTATCAACCCCCGGAAGATCCGCTCGTCGGCGTCGCCCGGCAGATCAACGTCGTCGCCCAGCTCAAACATGCCTGCCCGAACGTGCTGCTGGTCGGCACGGGTTACACCTACCTCCAGGATTACCTGCCCCACGTCGCCCAGCGTTGCCTGCGGCTGGGCATGGTCGACTTCGTCGGCATCGGCCGGATGGTGCTGAGCTATCCATCGATTCTTTTCGACGCCGCCACCGGCGGGGCCATCGAGCGAAAGATGATCTGCCGCACTTTCAGCGACTGCACCACCGCCCCACGCAATGGCCTGCGCAGCGGCTGCTACCCCCTGGACGATTACTACAAGCAGGGGCCCGACATGGCGACGATGCGCGATCTAAGAAAGCGATAGGACCAACCACCCATGCCCGCCCAACCCGACGAAATCCTCGCAATCCTTCAGAGCCACCGCCTCGTGCCCGTGGTCAGCATCGAGCACGCCGCCGACGCCGTGCCCCTGGCCGAGGCCTTCATCGCCGCCGGCCTGCCCTGCATGGAGATCACGCTGCGCACCCCCGCGGGCCTCGAGGCCATCCGCCACGCCGCCAAAGTCCCGGGCATGCTCGTCGGGGCCGGCACGGTGCTCGACGCCCTGCAATGCCTCGCCGCTCATGAGGCTGGCGCGCAGTTCATCGTCTCACCCGGGTACGATCCCGACGTGCTCGTCACCGCCACGGAGCACAACCTGCTCTACCTGCCCGGCGTCGTCACCCCCACGGAGGTCCAGACCGCCCGACGGGCCGGCCTGCGCGCGGTCAAGTTCTTCCCCGCCTCCTCCTTCGGCGGCCCGGCCACGCTCAAGGCCTTCGCGGCCGTCTACCCCGACATGCGCCTGATGCCCACCGGCGGCATCGCGCCGCAGAACCTCGCCGACTACCTCTCCCCGCCGAACGTCTTCGCCTGCGGCGGCTCCTGGCTGGCGCCGGCCGATGCGATGCGACGCAAGGCCTGGGACGAGATCACCGCCCTGACGCGCGAGGCGCGGCAGCGGCTGTCAACCTCCAGCAAATGAACCGCCCCGGCACCGGCGTCCGCGATCAGGATGCATCAGAAACCACGAATGGGAGCGGCAGGATTCGAACCTGCGACCAAGCGATTATGAGTCGCCCGCTCTGACCCCTGAGCTACGCTCCCGACGTGACGGGCCAGCCATGCGAGTTTAGCTTTCGGGCACGCATAAACCAAGCAAGCGGACGACAGGCCCGCATCCGCATCGGGGGAACCACTGAACAACGGCTCAACAAGCTGACCAGAATCACTACCGGCCGGCCGTGCCCACCGGACCTTGAGCCACCGACTGATCGGCGATGATGTGAATCGACGCCGTCGACTCGTCGAACGTCTGTGACTGCTGATCCGTCACGCGGACCTTGAGGATGTACTTGCCCACGCTCAGGCGGGCCGGCAGCTCGATCACCTGCACGACGAAGAAGTCGTGCCGGACGTTGCGCGACTCGTCGGTGATCTCCACGGCCGGCTGCTGCCAGACGGCCAGCCCGTCAGCCTCGTTGTAGAGCGTGACCTCCTGGCTCAGGTGCACACGGTAGGTCCAGTCGCT
This sequence comes from Phycisphaeraceae bacterium, assembly GCA_020850375.1. The sequence goes on from JADZET010000383.1 coordinate 6,394, forward strand.
GACCTTCCGCGACCGGAAGTGGTCGAGCTCGACGTAGACGATCATCCTCGCCGGACGCCCCACGAGCAGAGACGACGTGTTGATCGGGTCATACACGCCGAAGCTCTCGACGCGCCCGCAGAGTTCGAGCTTGCGGATGTGCAGGATCGGGGCATTGATCGTCTCGGTCGTCGCCGCGGGGGCTGGCGCGGGCGTCGGCTCGGGGGCATGGACGGCCGGCACAATATCCGAGGCCGCGGGGCCAGGCGACGGCGTGGATGCCGCGGCCAGGACGGACTGCAATAGCTGCGGGTTGGAGCTTCCGAGCATGGCCGCGCGCAGCTGGTCGAGCAACTGCTGCTGCTCGGCGGTCAGCGACGGTTGAGTGGCGGGAGGCGCTTCGGCCGGCTCGGGCGACGGCGCCGCAACGGCGACGGGTTCATCCGCGAGCCGAGGAACGGGTTCAGGGGCGGCCTGGGCCGTGGGGTCGAGCCAGAGCACCTGCGGCGAGGCCTCGGGCGTGTCGAGGTTCACGACCGGATCATTCAGACGGGCCAGGGCCTCGCTCAGCCGCCGGGCCTGGGCGTCCGCGGCCGCCTGCGGATCATTCGGATCGACCGACGACGCCTCGGGCGAGCGCGGCTGAGCCGACGCCGTCTGGTCCGGTGCGATCACCACGCTGCTGCCGGGCGTCGGGGGCGAACTGGTGCACGCCGCCAGGACCAGGCCCGCCAGCGCCGTCATCAGACACACACGCAGATATCGGGGGGTGGATCCGGGGGTGGACACGTCCGTCGCCTCCTGCGAAGGGCTATGCCGAGTGGAAGGCACGTTCGTCCTGAACGTCCGGGGGCCTGGCCATTGCAGGCTCACCCTTGGGCTTCATCGGCCACTTGCACGCAAAAGCATTCAAGATTCAGCATCGCTTCTCCCCGACCCTGCTTGGTCCGCCGGTCGGCCTCGAGCACGGCCGTAAACCACGTCAGCACTTCATCTTGATCGACGCGCCCCAGGGCGTTGAAAAAGAGCGCCTGACGCGGCCCCCAGAGCTTGAGCTGCGGCGCGATCGCCGGCGGGCGGAGCCCCTGGGCCATCATCGCCGAAGCGAGGCTGAGCTTGCGCACCACGTCGGCCACGAAGTAATGCACCAGTGTCTCGGGCTGGCCCGACAGCTCGACTAACTCACGGAGCTTGACCAGCAGCGCTCCGACACCTCCCCCGGAAGCCCCCCTGCCAATACTGCCCGCCCCGATGAGCATGTTCAGGAAGGCGTCCTGCACCACCCAGGCCTGCTCGTCACTGGATCGGCCGACGAGCTGGTCGATCAGGTCCACGCTGATCGGCTGGCCCGGCCCGGCCAGGGCGGCGAGCTTGGCCAGTTCGCTGTCGAGCCGGCCCAGGTCCCCGCTTCCCAGGCGATTGACCAACTCGCCGGCCGACGCCGGGGGCAGCTTGGCCTGATACGCCTCGGTCGCCCGCTTGGTGAGCCAGGCGGTGGCCTCGGCCCGTTTCATGGGGTCGCAGCGGACAATCGCCCCCCCCTGCTTCTCGATGAGCTTGTCGAGATTGCCTCGGTTCCACGTCTCGCTGCGCAGCACCAGCACGGCCGAGCCCGACGGCGACTGGGCGTAGCGCTCCATGGCCTGGCGGTGGGTCTTGACGAAGTCGGCCGCACCATCGACCACCACGATCTTGAACGGCGAGAGCAGGCTCAGCGTGCGCAGCTCGTCGAAAACCTCGGCGAGGCTGGCCGCCTTGCCGTCAAACGTGACCGGTTCGATGGGACCGTGCTCCTTGGCGAAGAGCTCGCGGATCTCCTCGAGCCGCAGCCGCTGGAGCATCGGCTCGGGGCCAACCAGGGCGTAGATGCGCCCCTCGATCCGCAACGTCGGCGCGGGGGTGGAGGCGGATCGGGTTGATCGGGCCGGGGGCATGGGTCGATGGTAACGGCCGGGGCGTGTCGCGTCGAGGCTTGTGGATGTCACGGCACCAAGGCGAGCGCGGGCACGAGGTGTCGCGCGAGCTCAATAAGCAGGAAGAACGACGCGATATCCGCGAGGGTGGCGACCATGGGCCCCGAAGCCATGGCGGGGTCGAGGCGGAGCTTATGCAGCCCCAGCGGAACGATCCCGCCGAGAGTGACGGCCACGATGGAGTTGACCGCGAAGGCCACGCCGACGGCGATCGGCAGCCCCGTGATGTGGCTGCGGTAGACCCACGCCAGCCCCGCCAGCAGCAGCCCGATCACCAGGCCGTTGACGGCCCCCACCACGACCTCCTTGAAGGCCACACGCAGCGTGTCACGCGGGCGGATCAGCCCCAGCGTCAGCTCGCGGATCGAGACCGAGATCGACTGCTGGGCCGACGCACCGCTCATCCCCGCGACCATCGGCAGGAAGATCGCCAGCGCCGAGAGCCTCTGGATGACGCCCTCGTGGAAGGCGATAATCGACGTCGAGCACGCCACCAGGGCGATGCTGGGCACGAGGAACATCAGCCGGTGCAGCGAGCGGGTGAACATCGGCTGCGACCGCAGCTCCTCGCCGGTGACGATGCCGGCCGCCCGCATCAGCAGCCGATCCGCCCGCTCGCCCAGGGCGGCCTGCACGGCCGCGCGGAGCACCACGCCCACCAGCCGGTCCTGCTCGTCGATGACGGGCACGGCCCCGAAGGAATGATGGTCGAAGAAGGAGGCCAGGTCGTCGAGGGTGTCGGTGGCGCGCACAAACCGCGGCTGGGTGATCATGATCGCCCCGAGCCGGGCCGAGCGCGGCGCCAGCAGCAGATCCCGCAGGCGGACGACGCCCACAAGCCGGCCGGCCTCGCCGGTGACGTAAAGAAACACCACCAGGTACTCGCTGAATTCCTGCGCGTGGGCCCGCATGTTGCTGATCACGTCGTCGACCAGGAGGTTCTGGTCGTAGTGCAGGTACTCAGTGACCATCAGGCCGCCGGCGACATCGGGGGGGTAGCTGCCCAGGGTCCGGGCGTCGCGGGCCTCGGTCGGGTCCATCTCCTGGAGGATGGCCTGGGCGTCCTCATGGTTAAGCTCGGCCAGGATGTCCGCCTGGTCGTCCGAGTCCATCTCGTCGACGATGGCGGCCGCGGCCTGAGGCGAGAGCTCCTCGATCACGTCGGCCGCGTAGCCGTCGCTGAGGTGCTCCATCAGATCGGCCGCGAGCTCCGGGTCGATCATGCTGAACAGGCGCGTCCGGCGGTCCTCGTCGAGCTGGTTGATGGAGTACGGGATGTCGGCCGGCACCAGCAGGTTCAGGAACATCGTCAGGTGCTCGGCGTTGCCCGAGTCGATGATTTCCTCGAGCGCCTGCCAGGGCTCGAGGCCCAGGGCCAGGCTGGCGCCGCCGGAGTCGACCTCGGACGTCCGCTGGGGATCGGGCGTGGGCGTCTGGGACATGGGCGATCCTCCTGGAAACAGCCAACGACCGAAGGGACGGGGGATGGCGTGGTGCGTGTGCCGGTGGACAGCGAGATGCGCCTGGGATTCTAACGCCCGGCGGCGCGATCGTGCCGCAACGCACGAAAAAACAGCTCGCTTCAAGGGGCGGAGTAAAGAAACAGCCCCCGGAGACGGGGGCTGGCATGGTCGGAAAGCGAAAGAGCGAGCTGACCGGTTGGTCAGGCCCCGGCGGGGGCGGTGCTCTCAGCGGCACTTGCGGGAGCGGGGGCGGTTTTACGCAGCTTGGCCGCGAACTCCATCCGCTTGTTGGCCTTGTCGCGTCGGCGCGAGTACTGGCCGGAGACCTGCGGGCCTTCCTCGTTGCCGACGAGCTGGATCACGCACAGCTGCCCGCCGTCGCCGATGCGGTGGCGGGACAGGCGGACAATCCGCGTGCAGCCGCCCTGACGGTCCTTGTATTTCGGCGCGATCTCGTCGAAGAGCTTCTTGACCACGCGGGGCCCGCGGACCAGCTCGCCGTAGCGGTTGATCGTGTAGTCGGGCTTGTCCTCGGGGTCGACGGCCTTGACGTCGAAATCGACGAGGATGGGGTTGCCGATCGCCCGGATGACCTGCCGGCGGGCGTGCAGCGTGCCGCGCTTGCCCAGCGTGATCAGACGCTCGACCAGGGGCTGGACGCTCTTGGCCTTGGGGATGGTGGTGGTGATCTGGCCGTGGGTCAGCAGCGACACGGCCATGTTCCGCCACATGGCGCGGCGGTGTTCGGTGTCACGGCTGAGCTTGTAACCGGCGATGTTGTGTCTCATGGCTGAACTCTTACGCGGAATCCGGCTTTGCCGGAGTCACATCCGGGGGGGGGTTATTCCTCGCTGGCGACCACGGGAGCCGGGGCGGTCCGCAGCTCCTCGGGCAGCTCCATGCCCAGGGACAGGCTCATGTCCGCGAGCTTGCGCTTGACCTCGCGGAGCGACGTCTTGCCGAAGGAGCGGACCTTCAAGAGGTCCTGCTCGGTGTGCTGGACAAGCTCGCCGACGCTCTTGATGTTGGCCGACTCGATGCAGTTGCTCGCCCGCACGGACAGCTCCATCTCGGAGATGGGCATCTTGAGCTTGCGGATCAGGTCCTCCTCGATCTTGGCCGCCGCGGACGCCGACTCGCTGGCCACGGCCTGCCCGAGCTCGAAGTATTGCACGAAGGGGTTGAGGTGTTTGCGGAGGATCTTGCCGGCCTCGACCAGCGCCATCTCGGGCGCGACCGTGCCGTTGGTCCAGATCTCGAGCGTCAGCTTGTCGTAGTTGGTCTTCTGGCCGACGCGGGTGTCCTCAACCTTGTACCGTACGCGCTGCACGGGCGAGAAGATCGCGTCAACCGGGATCCAGCCGATCTCCTGGTCGCCGCGCTGCTGGTACTGCTCGCTGGCGGGCATGTAGCCGCGGCCCTTGTTGACCACGAACTCCATGTCGAACTCGATCTGCTTGGTCAGCGTGGCCAGCACGAGCTCCTTGTTGTGGATGGTGATCGAGGTGTCGGCCTCGATCAGGTCGGCCGTCACCTCGCCGGGACCCTCGGCCTGCAGACGCATCGTCCGCGGCTCGTCGGACTCCATCGAGACGATCATGTTCTTGATGTTCAGGATGACGTCCGTGACGTCCTCCATCACGCCCTCGAGGCTGGAGAACTCATGGCTGGCGCCCTTGATGCGGACAGCCGTGACCGCCGAGCCCTCGAGGCTCGATAGCAGGATGCGCCGAAGGCTGTTGCCGATGGTGGTGCCGAACCCGCGCTCGAACGGTTCGATGGTGAATCGGCCGAACGTCGCGGTGTTGACCTCGGTGTCGGGCACGACACGGCTGGGAAGTTCAAGTCCACGCCAACGCATTCGCATAATCAGGGCTCCGAATCCAGGTCAGCAGACCTTGTGGGTCAAGGTGACTGTCGGGAATGGCGCTCCACGGTGGCGCTGCTGAGCCGCAGCCGGGGCTTCTTTTCCCGCAGGGGTGTCGATTCGTTCGGGCGGCGATCCTCTCCGACGCCCCCCACTTCCACTCCGGGGGGGGTGTTACACGCGGCGCTTCTTCCGGGGGCGGCAGCCGTTGTGGGGGATCGGGGTGCGGTCCTCGACGGCGGTGATCTTCAGGCCCGCGCGTTGCAGGGCGGTGACGGCCGACTCGCGTCCGGCGCCGGCGCCCTTGACGCGAACCTCGACCTCCTGCATGCCGATCTTGCTCGCGGCGTTGGCGGCCTCCTCGGCCGCGCGGGTCGCGGCGAAGGGCGTGCTCTTGCGCGAGCCCTTGAAGCCGATGGTGCCGGCCGAGGCCCAGGCGACCGTCTCGCCGTTGGTGTCGGTGATGGTCACCACCGTGTTGTTGAAGGTGGCCTTGACGTGGGCGATGCCGCGGGTCACGTGCCGGCGGATTTTCTTGGTCTTCTTAGCCATGGGCGGGTCCGGGAG
>JADZET010000384.1 GCA_020850375.1 Phycisphaeraceae bacterium
GCCCTCGCCCGGCGCGGCCGGCACGGTGGCGAGCCTGGTCCTGCTGCACCAGCACCTGATCGCCCGCGACGACCCGGCCTGGCACGTGACCGTCGCGGCCGTGGGCATCCTGGCGATCATGCTGCTGACCGCCGGGGCGATGGTCAGCCGGCTGCCCTACGTGCACATCCCTAATCGCTACCTCCGCCGTCACGCTCCGTTCAAGTATCTGGCCGTGGCGCTTATGCTCGTCCCGCTGCTGGCGACCTACCCGCAGTGGACGCTGGCGGTGGGCTTCACGACCTACGCCCTGTCGGCCCCGGTCTGGTGGCTGTGGCGCCTGCGGAATCCGGAGGTGCGGCACAATCCGGGGCAGACCCCCGGCCCGTGAGCGAGGGTTCATCGCCGCGTCGCCGCTGCGTCACCGTGTCGTCGGTTCGTCATTCCTCATCGAACTTGCGTCGGACCAGCTCGGCCAGGGCGGCGACGGCCTCCTGGGCGTCGGGCCCGTCGGCCTCGATGCGCAGCGTCGTGCCCTGCGTGGCGGCGAGCATCATCACCTGCATGATGCTCTTGCCATCGACCGCCTGCGGGCCCTTGGTCACGCGGACGCGCGCGGCAAAGCCGTTGGCGGTGTCCACGAACGCCATCGCCGGCCGGGCGTGCAGGCCCAGCCGATTGATGATCTTGACATCCTGGGTGACTTTCACGATGGCGGCTCGCGTGCGGGGCGTCGGGCGACGGAGATCGCTCTGAGAAATACCGGAGTCAACTTCCGGGGGCGGGGGGGTTAGACCTGTTGGGCGTCGGCCTCTTCGATCAGGTCCACGATCTGCTGGCGGGTGGTGGACTGGCGGAGGAACCGGCGGAAGGTGTCCTTCTGCAGGTGGGAGAAGATGTTCTCCATGGCCTGGAGGTGCTCGTCGGGCTTGTTGGCCGGTGAGAGCAGGAGGAAGACGCTGTAGACCGGGGCCTTGTCCAGGGCGTGGAAGTCCAGCCCCTTGGCGCTGACGCCGATGCCGGCGGCCATTTTCTTGATCTTCTCGTGCTTGACGTGGGGGACGGCCACCCCCTTGCCGAAGCCGGTCGAGCCCTTCTTCTCGCGGTCGACGATCAGGTTGATCAGGTCCTGCCGCAGCGTCTTGGGCGCGCAGCCGGCGGCGATCAGGGCGTCGACCATCTCGACGATGGCCCCGTCGCGGTCCTGATTCTGGAGCTGGGGGACGATGGCTTCGGGGACGATAAAGTCGCGTAGCTTGATCATGGGTGGCGTCCTGTCCGGGCCCGCGGTGGGTCGCGCGACTCGGCCCGCCCGGCAGCGGTCCGGCGTGCGACGCGGGGCCTGAAAAACTAATGCTGCTTGTGATCGCGAAGGCGATCCTTGAGGTCGGTCAGCTGCCGCTCGGACTTGTCGACCACGGCGTCGATGCAGGCGTAAAGGTCCATGCCGTCGGCGTGGGCGATCAGGGGGTTGCCGCGGTCGAGGTGCAGGTGAGCCTCGACCTTGAAGCCGGGGTCGATCTTCTCGGCCATCACGTCCACCGAGCGGACGCCGTCGAAGTAACGCGAGAGTTTGTTGACGCGCGCCTGGGCGTAGTCGCGGATCGCGTCGGTGATCGGCATGTGGCGGCCGGTGATCAAGACTTCCATGCAGGGGGCTCCGAGGTCTGTCAGGCCTGCGGCCTGGTTCATGTGCGGTCGGGCGATGCGGGTCCAGGGGGCGGCCCGGGGGGGATCTCGCCGAGCGGCGGCGCGGCCGGGTCGATCTGCGGCCCGCCGGGGAGCACCACCCCGCCGCTGACGACGAACCGCAGCGCCTCTTCGATCGAGATCGGCAGCTCTATCGTATCTTTTTTGGCCACGGTGATCACGTAGCCGGTAAACGGCGTCGGCGAGCTGGGCATGAACACGGAAAGGTAGACGTCGCGGCTGATGGTCTGGATCGGCCGCATCGCCTCGCCGGTGACCAGGCCGATCGACCAGATGCCCATCCGCGGGTACTGCACGGCCACGACGCGGTTGAAACGATCAGCCTGCTCCTTGTCGCCGACGAAGAAGTCGGTCACCTGCTTGATGGCGGGGTAGACCCGGCCGAGCAGGGGCAGGCGTTGCAGGAGCTTCTCGCCGCGGAGGTAGAGCTGCCGGCCGATGTAGCTGCCCAAGAGGGCCCCGACGAAGTAGATCATGATCACGGCGATGATCAGGCCGATCAGGTCCAAGGCCGACCAGTCGCCGATGCCGACCGTCCGCCACCAGTTGTTGAGCGCCCGTTCACGGGCCCGCGGCTCGAGCCAGCCGTGCCAGGCCTGCTCCTGTTTTTCCGGGGTCCAGTCGGCTCCCTCGCGCTGCTGCAGGTCGCGGGCCAGGGTGGACCAGCGGGCCCGCTGCTCGGAGGTGAGCTGGGACTCGGCCGCGACGAAGTCCTCCTGGCTGGCGACCGGCCAGGGCGTGACGCGCAGCACCAGCAGACGCACGCCGCGGTTGATCGGCTCGGCGATGCTCGCGTCGACGAACTTGTAGGCGGCGATGAGGATCCAGACGGTCAGGATCGTCGGCAGAAAGATGGCCAGACCCCGGACGAAAAAGTGCCGGAAGTCAGCGCCGAATGTGGTGCGAGCGGGCGTGGCCATGGTTATGGATGATCCAGCATCTGCAGCCATCCCCCGGGCCGACGCCGGCCCGTGACTCGACGGAAGGTTGCCCGGTCGGTCCCGGCGGCGTCCGTGTGCTTGGCCCACCCCGGATAACGTGCTCTAGCATAGAAATAGACGTAAGTTACGTCAATCAACGCGGTCACGGACCGGTTCGTGGGACCGGGCGGGCATGTCCTGCGTTATCATCGCCGGCTTGTCCACACCCCAAGCACTCCGGAAGCCTCATCATGACCACCCAAGCGGATCGCCTCTTGCTCGAACGCCCCGCCATCGCCGTCGCCGTCGAGCGGATCACGGCTGACCAGCCCGTGACGGACCTGCACACGCACTGCTACACGCCGCGCTTCGGCGCCTCGCCGACCCCCGGAGGTTTATTGCTCTGGGGCATCGATGAACTCGTCACGTACCACTACCTCGTGGCCGAGGTTTACCGCGTCGTGCCGGCCACGGAGCTGCCCTACGAGAAGTTCTGGGCCATGAGCAAGACCCAGCAGGCCGACCACATCTGGAAGCACCTGTTCGTCGAGAACACGCCGATCTCCGAGGCCTGTCGGGGCGTGCTGACCACGCTCAAGCTGCTGGGCCTCGACCCGAACGAGAAAACCCTCGAACCCTACCGGCGGTGGTTCCGTCAGCAGAATCCCAGCGACTACATCGACCGGGTCATGCAGATCGCCAACGTCGACTCGATCACCATGACCAACCCCGTCTTCGACGACGCCGAGCGGGCCATCTGGGAGCGCGACCCGAAGGTGGGCGACGACACGCGGTTCACGGCCGTGCTGCGCATCGACCCCCTGGTGCGTGACTGGCCCGGCGCGGCGGCGAAGCTGCGGGCGTGGGGCTTCGACGCACGTGAAGACTTCAGCGGCAAGACCGTCGAGGAGGTCCGCCGGTTTCTCCGTCACTGGCTCGACACCATGAAGGCCATCTACGTGGCCATGAGCCTGCCCCCGGAGTTCAAGTTTCCCGACCCGGCCAACGCCGGCGGCGAGCGGTTCATCCGCGAGTGTCTCTTGCCCGTCTGTGCCGAGCGTGGCCTGCCCTGGGCGATGATGATCGGCTCGAAGCTGCGGGTGAATCCCCCGCTGGGCGACGCCGGCGACATGGTGGCCAAGGCTGACGTGCAGGCGGTGGTCAACCTCTGCCGGGAGTTCCCCCGGAACAAGTTCCTCGTGACCATGCTCGCCCGCGAGAACCAGCACGAGCTCTGCGTGGCCGCGCGGAAGTTCGGCAACATGCTCGTGTTCGGCTGCTGGTGGTTCCTGAACAACCCCGTGCTCATCGAGGAGATGACCCGCATGCGGATCGAGCTCCTGGGCACGACCATCGTCCCGCAGCACTCCGACGCCCGCGTGCTCGACCAGCTCATCTACAAGTGGGACCACTCGCGGAAGATCATCGCCAAGGTGCTGACGGACAAGTACGCCGACACCGTGGCCGCCGGATTCCGCCTGACCGAGGCACACGTCCGACGCGACGTGGCGAAGCTGCTAAGGGAGAACTTCAGGGCGTTTTTGAAGCGGTGAGGCGGGGGGAATGGGGTACGGGGTACAGGGCAAGAAGATGCGGTGGAGCCTTGGACCCCTTCGAAACTTGCCCTAACGTGTACCGCTTAACCCCCTCTACCCCGTACTCTGTACCCCGTACCCGATCGCTGCCTTGCATCCCCCCGCCTCTCCGGGCATAATACCGGGCTCCGTCGATTTCCCCGGGCCGGCGTGGCTGGCCCTACAGGCTGACAGGACAGGAACTTACCGACATGGCTCATTCGCTCAGCGCCAAGAAGCGTGTCCGCCAGAACGCCAA
>JADZET010000385.1 GCA_020850375.1 Phycisphaeraceae bacterium
CGCCGCCAGGATGGCGTCACCCCCCAGGGACGCCGCAAACTGCTCGTCGGATACGCCGCCCCCTTGCCGCTGGTCCGCCTGCGGCTTGATCAGGGCGTAGATCACGTCGCAGAGCAGCAGCACGTCCGTGCCCAGGCGCGTCAGCAGGGGCGGATCGCCCCCCTCGAGTTCGAGCAGGTTCACCCCTACGAGGTTCTTGACGCGTTTGACCGCGTCGAGCGTGAGCTGGATCGTCCACGATCGACTGGCGTTGTCCGTGAAGGTCTTCATGCAATTAGCTCCCTTCGATCCAATCCCTGAAGGCGGCGAGTTTGGCCGTCACGCTGACGGTGATCGCCTCTTCGAGTTGTTCGCCGCGACTGAATGACGTGATGGAAAAATCCCCGTCCGGCCCCTGGCCGCCGGCCTTGTCGAGGATCTTGAGCGCCACCGTGCCGGCCGCGAGGAAGGCGTCTTTAATGGCCGTGAACCCCGCGTCGGCCGGGTCCCAGACCATCTCGAACTCGCAGGTGCACTCGCGCAGGGTCGGCGCGGTGGCTCGCCAGCCCTGGTTGGCCCGCGTGGTGACATCCGCCTCGCCGGCCTCGAGGGTCAGCGTGACGTTGCGGACGTTGGTCATCTCGGTCGCGGCCGTGGCGCCGGCGGTCCCGAAATAGAGCTTGGCGTTCATCCCCAAGATGAAGCTGGGCATGGTTAGGTCCTCTCGTGGTTACCGTTTGACACTGTCCGCCCACATCGCCGGCAGCTGGGGCTTCTCAGCCTCGAGGGCGGGGCCCATGAACGACCGCTGGCGATAGTGGGCAGCTAAGGTCTTGCCGCGACGCTTGAGCGTGGTCGTGCCGCCGTGTTCGAGCAGGGCGGGCGCCTCACCCTTGCCAAAGGGCACCGGCCCCACGACGACGGATCGCTTGCTCGGGTCATAGCCGAAGTAGATCAGCCGGCGCAGCGATCCCTCATGCGAGTGAGGCGGACTTCCGGGGGCGCTGGCGCCCTTCTTCCGCCGGATGCTGTGCCTGGCCGTGGTGCGGACAAACGCGCCAAACCGGCTAAGCACGCGTCGCGTAGCTTTATCCACGGCGCTCAGCACCGCAGGCCGGTCGAATAACAGGGCCTTAAAGTCAATCTGGATCACGCGCCCACCCCCCGCAGGAGCATGCCCGCTGTGGAAGGGAGCGTGAGCGATCCCGCCTCCCAGGTATCGAGGAAGAACCCTGACGACGGATGAGCGGAGATCAGTCCGACCTTGCCCGTGGCATACGTCGCGTCGGTGGCCGTGCGGATGATCACCCAGTCGGCGTCGCCTGCCGCCTTCTTCTTAAGGACCAGTTGATTGCCATCCGCCTCGAACCGCAGCGATAGTGGGGGTGGGTCGATCTGCAGCCCGCTGCCGAGTGGCACCATCGTGCCGTTGTCGACACGCAGGAGCATCACCCAGCCGTAGACGCTGCCACCTTTGTAGTAGTAGGCGGCATAACCGCTGCGCACGCTGTCCTGCAGGCGCAGGCCGCCGCCGAACGTGTTGGCACTGGTTAGCGCGATCTCAGCCGGGATCTGGACCTGCGTGAACTGCTTGGCGGGATCAATCCCAGCATCGAGCCAGTGATAGACGGCGTTCACACCGCCGGTGGCGAAGTTGCCATCGGAGCTGATCGTCGCCCCCAGCACCTTCACCCAGGAGGACGCCGGGTTGGCCTCGATCGCCCCCGCTATGCTGAACAGGTCACTGGCCACGTTTAGACCTCGAAGTAGATGATCCAGCCGCTGCACTGCACGGCGGCGCTGAGGAGCAAGGTCAACGCTTCCCCGGCATTGGTGGCGAACCAGTACTGCTCACGATCCCCTGGCACGGGCAGGATGAACCCACCATTGGCCGCCAGGGCGAGTGCGGCGCTCACGGCCGTGCCCGTGTCCGCCGGGCCAGAGTAGAAGGTGGCGTTCACCGCCCCGGCGGCAATCAAGCACACGCCCAGAACACAGAGCTTCTTGCCCGCCACCCCCGGAAGGAGCGTGTTGCCGGCCGCGCCATTCGAGGTGGCATTGATCTTGGCCCGCTTGATCTCCACGGCGCCACCGCTGCGGACGAGCAGTTCACCCACGTCCGTCACAGCCACGTCGGCCGCACCCATCCATCGTTTGGTCACGCTCATGGCTTACCTCAGGACGCGGTACGTCAATGTCAGAACACTGGTGAATTGGCGGAGTTGCTCAAGGTGATCGGGGGCGTAGATCGGCGTGTTCTCGCACCGCACCCATGCGGCCCCCGGCATCGCAACCAGCGGGTGCGATCGCAGGTAACCGGCGATGTCCTCGACGAGCGACATGAGGGTGTCCGTCTCCGCCTGCACGTCCTCGCCGAGCTTCTTGAGCACGCCGACGTCGATCTGCACGTCCATCTGCATGAGCGTGCGAGTGGCCCCGGTCCTCTCGACGGCCTTGGGCACGACCACGACGTGCAGGTCCTTGAGTTCCTTGAGGTCGAACGCTGGCTTGTAGTGCCGCTGGGCGACCACCTGGCCCGCAAGGGGGCTGGTCGGCGAGTTGAGCTCGGCTGTCACGGCGTCTGCAATGTCGAGGATGGTGGACACGATTAACCTCCGATGACGAGCTTCCACACCGCCGCCACGGCCAGGGATGCCACGGAGCCAGCGATGATCCACATCAAGCGTGACCGCACGGCCTGGGCCTGTTCGAGCCGATCGAGGCGCACCTTGATGCCCGGGTTGCCATTACCGGGCGTGCCGCGGATCGCCTCATCCATGCGGTCGAGCTTGGCGTGCAGGGCGGCGAATTCGCCCTTACAGACCCGCTCGTATTGGTGCTCGGGACACGGACGGTTCAAGACGTCACCTCGTCGATCTGCTTGGCGTGAATTCGGAGCATCTGGCCTGTCGGGTCACACGGCCTGTAGTGGCCAATCCCCGCCAGGTCCAGGACCTCGAATACGCGTTGCGTCGTGCCCTGCGTCAGGAGAATCCTGTCGCCGATGTGGGGTGTGGTGATCTGACCTCCCATCACCAGATCACCGGCACTGACGATGAAATCCATACCCCGGGCCTGAATCGTAGTACCCGTATCGTCCGTCACTTCGTAGCTCGTGGCTCCCAGTGTGGCGGCGAGTTCGACCGAGTCTGCCCCACGCTCATACGTCACGAGCTGGGACAGATGCGCCAATCGCATCTGGTCAAGCCACGCCGCGCCCTGGGCTAGCAGGTCCCTCACGCTCGGACGCTCCTTCCGGGGGCTACTGCATCAGGCGGATGCGCACCATCGCGTCGGCGTCCGCCGCCGCACGCACGCTCTTGCCGATGAGCTTGCCCCCGGAAGACGTGGTGTTGGCTTGCTCAGTGTCCGTGTGCCAGTAGCAGTTGGCCCCGGCCGTGATGGCCGTGCTGGCCCCCGTGGCCTTGGGGAAGTCGAACACCCCCGCCACGGCTAGCACGCCGGGGGTGTTAGCCGCGATGGGACGTGGCGAGACACCGACCAGTTCGCCCTGGACCACGACCGCGCCCGACGCCACGTCACTTCCGGGGGTGTAGTCGATCACATTGCCGTCATGCACAAAGGTCGCCATAGACTGTCCTTTCCGCTAGAATGTTGGCAATCCGCGATGATGCGGCCGGAAGGAGGTGCTGCCTTGAAGACCCTTTTGTCCTTCCGGGAAAACCCCACCACGGGGATAACCACAGCCCACCCGCAGCTCTAAGCTGAAATGGGCACAGATTGATGTGGTCTCGTGGCGAGGCAAGGCATGGGAGCCGCCTGGTCTTTGACCCGACGGCTCATTTTTTGCGCAGAGTTCATCACACCTCACCCTTCGCCTTCACGCCCCCGCGCGGGTCCTGCAGGGCCACGCCGAAGTCGTGATACCCGCGCATCTGCACACCCAGGACGTTGAAGTCCGCCTCAGCCGTCTCGATCGTCGGCGACTCCTGACCATTCAGGAACGCCACCTCGATCACCGCCAGGTCGGCCGGATCCGCCAGCAGGTACCAGGCCTTCTGGCTGTTGCCGGCGAACTTGCTGTTGCCCAGGTACCGGCTGACCTCCGCGCGGAACTTGCCCTGGTGCGGGTTGGCCACGGGCGTCTTGGTGTTGGCCGTGGTGTCGCGGATCTCGAGGGACTTAAAGAGCTGCGTGGCCATGGCCGACAGACTCGTCGGCACCAGCAGCACCGCCGGCAGCACACCGATGGGCTTGCCGTCGGAATCGACCTGGTCGCTGAAGGCCTGCTCGACCGCGCTCATCGCGTCGATGCCCAGGGCCGTGTTGGCGCCACTGAGATAGTTCTTGTTCCCCGTGGCGAAGAAGGCGGCGTTATTCAGGAAGATCGTCCAGAAGACGTCGTTGATCTTCAGGCCCGAGCCGCGCCCGAGCTTGCGGGGGACGGTCGAGATGGCCCCGAGGTCGTCGTTGATGATGTCCCTCCGGTCGATCCCCAGCAGCAGGCCATACGTGTCCGCCTTGTTCGAATACGTCTCCTGGCCCAGCGTGCCGTGCTTGAGTTCACCGCCGGGGGCGACCTGCTCGTACTGGTCCGCGCCGATCAGGCGATAGCTGGTGACGGTCTTGAAATCCCCCACGCTGCGCACGGCACAGATGTTCCGCCAGGTCCGCTCGACGCTGAAGAACCCTTCGAGCAGGAACTTGTTGGCCACGCTCGAGAGGATCCCGCCGATGTCGATGTTCGACAGGGCCGCCTGAATGGGGGCCATCGCGGGATGCTGACTCGAGAACGCATACTCCATGATCCGCCGGGCGTCGGAGCGGAAGCTATGCCC
>JADZET010000386.1 GCA_020850375.1 Phycisphaeraceae bacterium
AAAAAGCTCTACGGCGGCAGCGTCCTGGACGACTGAACCGGCCGAGAGGGCTCAATGAACTCTGGCTGGGACGGTGATCCATGAGCGGCATCAGCAGTTCAGTCGGCCTGATCAGCGGCATCAATCACCAGGAGCTGATCGATCAGCTCATCCAGATCGAGTCCCGGCCGCAGACGCTGGTCAAGAATCAGAACACGGTCCTTCAGAGCCAGCAGACCGCCTTCCAGGCCATCAACGCCAAGCTGCTGGCCCTTCAGTCAATCGCGACCAAGCTCTCGAACCTCAACTCCTTCCGGGCCACCAAGGCGTCGAGTTCGGACGAGGACGTGCTGACGCTCACCAGCGGCACGGCCACCACGCCCGGCACCTACCGGTTCGCGGTCAATCGCCTCGTCAGCAGCCAGCAGATGCTCACCGCCGGCTTCGTCGACGCCGACCAGACGCCGCTGGGCGCCGGGGTGATGAGCTTCGAGAGCACGGCCGCGAAGCTGTCGAGCGAGACACGCCTGAGCGACCTGAGCCTCGTCGGCGGCGGGGACTTCGCCCGCGGGAAGATCAAGATCACCAACCGGGACGGCACGTCGGCCACCATCGACCTGACGCGGGCCGTGACCGTCAACGACGTGCTCGACGCGATCAACGCTCAGGAGGAGACGCTCGGTGTCACCGCCCGGGTCAACGGTGATCGTCTGGAACTGGTCGACAGCACCGGTGGGTCGGGCAACCTGATCGTGGCTGACGTCTCCTTGACGTTCAAGACGGCCACGAGCCTGGGCCTGGTCGGGTCGGTGGCCGCGGACACGCTGACGGGCCAGCGGATCAACGGCGTGACGGACCGGACGCAGCTCTCGGCCCTGAACGACGGCAACGGCGTACGCCTCTCGCCGATCGTCGGCGAGAAGGAGATGCGGATCAGCCTGCGGGACGGCACGAGCTTCGACGTGGAGCTCAGCGCCGCCAAGAACATCGGCGACGTGATCGACGCGATCAACACGGCCGGGGCCGGCGGCGTGACGGCGGCGATCGGGGCGGACGGTGTGAGCCTGAGCCTGGTTGACAACTCGACGCCGGACGGGTCATCGACCTTCAGCGTGCAGGATCTCGGGCAGAGCAAGGCCGCGACGGACCTGGGGCTGGCACAGAGCGACGACGGCGACGGCCAGATCGACGGCGCCCGCGTGCTGGCGACGATCAACTCCCGCCTGCTCAAGAACATCCGCGGCGCGGCCGGGGCGGGCATGGCGAGTTTTGGCTCGATCGAGATCACCAACCGCCTCGGCGGAGTGACGGCGGTGGACCTCAGCGCCGCCACGAGCCTGTCGGACGTGCTCGACGCCATCAACGCCTCGGGCGCGGGCGTCGAGGCGGGGCTGAACAACGTCGGCAACGGCATCCGGCTGGTCGACACGACCGGCGGGGCTGGCGACCTGATCGTCGCCGACGTGGCGACGGGCGAGGCGGCGGCGCGGCTGAACATCGCCGGCACCTTCGGCCTGGGCCAGGACGCCGACTCGGGCAACCTCCAGATGCAGTACGTCACCGAGGCCACGCTGCTGTCGAAGCTCAACGGCGGCAAGGGCGTGGCCTCGGGCAAGATCCTCGTCACCGACGCGGCCGGCGCCACCAAGACCGTGACGCTTACCGTCAACTCGACGACCACGCTCGGAGACATGATCCGCCAGATCAACTCCTCGACCGGCGGGACCGTCACCGCCCGGATCAACGATAAGGGCGACGGCCTGATGCTCGAGGACGCCCTGGCCGGCACGAGCGCCATCAAGGTCGAGGAGTCCGGCTCGACCACGGCCAAGGACCTGAACATCCTCGGCACGGCCGCGGCGGCCGGCGCGGCCATCGACGGCTCGTTCGAGAAGAGCGTCACCATCAGCGCCGTCACCGCCCTGGACGGCGCCACGCTCCTGGGCTCGCTGAACAAGGGCGAGGGCGTGGGCAACAGCAGCGGCAAGGACGACGTCAAGTTCACCCTCCGCGACGGCTCGACGTTCAACCTCAACATCGACGGCCTGACGACCGTGCAGGAGGTCATCGACGCCATCGGCACGGCCAGCGGGGGCAAGCTCACGGCCAGCATCAATCCGGCAGGCCTGGGCCTGACCCTCGTTGACAGCTCGACGCCCAGCGGATCGACCGTGCTCAAGGTCGAGGCCCTGAACAACGCCACGACGGCCAAGGACCTGGGCATCCTCGGCTCGGCCGCGGCCGGCAGCGACACGCTTAACGGCTCGACGATCGTCGGCGTCACCACGCTGACCGACCTGATGAACCGGATCAACGAGCTCGGCGCCGGCGTGCGGGCGACGATTCTCAACGATGGGTCGAGCTCGAACCCCTACCGCCTGAGCCTCAACGCGGCGAACTCCGGCGCCGCCGGGGCGTTCCTCTTCGACGACGGTGGGCTGGGGCTGAGCGCCATCGAGCTCGAGAAGGCCCAGGACGCGGTGGTCTTTGTCGGCGACCCGGCCAAGGGCGGCGTGGCGGTGACCAGCTCGACGAATTCCGTCAACGGCCTGGTGCCCGGGGCGTCGATCGAGCTGGGCTCGGCCAGCGACCAGGTCATCACCGTCACCGTCTCACGCGACACCGAGGGGATCAGCACGTCCATCAAACAGTTCGTCGAGGCCGCCAACTCCCTGATCACGACCATCAACCAGTACGACAGCTACGACGCCGAGAACGAGCAGCGCGGCCTGCTGCTGGGCGATTCGACCCTCTCGGTGATCGAGTCGACGATCTTCAGCCTCATCAGCAGCCGCAACGGCGACGTCTCGGGACGGTACACGGCCGCGGCCCAGGTCGGCATCACCGTCGGCAAGGGCAGCGTGATCGCCTTCGACGAGGCCAAGTTCACCGAGGCCCTCACCGCCGACCCCTCGGCACTCGAGAACTTCTTCAGCCTCAAGACGGTCAAGACCGACACCGACGGCAAGACGGTCTTCCGCGCCGACGGCCGGCCCGTCCTGCTGCAGTCGGGATTCGGCACCCGGATGGACGACACGCTCAAGCGGCTGCTGGACAACACCCTCCAGGGCCGGATCGACAGCATCGGCAGCCAGATCGACCTCAACGACAAGCGGATCGAGGACATGCAGGTGCTCCTCGACGCCAAGCGGCAGCGTCTGCAGACCCAGTTCACGGCGATGGAGACGGCCCTGGCCAGGCTCCAGAGCCAGAGCTCGTCGCTGGCGGGCCTGACGAGCCTGTTCAGCTCGACCTCAACATCGAGTTCCGGCTGAACCACCGCCCGCTAAGGAAGTCACCCCCGCCGAGCCGATGAACCTGGAGCCCGTTGTATTTGAGGATCGTTCGGCATGACCCAGAACCCCGCCAGCTCCTACCTCCGGACGAAGATCCTCACGGCCAACCCGCAGGAGCTTCGCCTGATGCTCTACGAGGGGGCCATCCGCTTCTGCCACCAGGCCCGCAAGGGGCTCGAAGAGAAGAACTACGAGCTGAGCTACAACGGCCTGATGCGGGCCCAGAAGATCGTCCTGGAGCTCTCGACAAGCCTCAACCACCAGGTGGCTCCGGAGCTGTGCGACAAGCTCGGCGCCCTGTACACCTACATCTACAAGCTGCTGGTCGAGGCCAACATGTCCCGGCAGATCAAGCAGGTCGACGAGGCCATCAAGCTCCTCGAGTACGAGCGGGCGACCTGGCAGATGCTCATGAATCGTCTGAACAGCGATGACCCCGCCGCCGCCAGCCACGACCACGCCACCGGCGCCCGGCAGACCGCCATCAGCAGCCTCTCGACCAGCGCTTAAGCGCAACCCTCCTTAGCCCCGGAACATCACCCCATCCCCCAGGCATTTGCCCAGGAGGCGGTAGACGTCCGTCAGCTTCCCCCGATCCACGTCGGCCGGCTCACGCGCGTGATCGAGCCCCAGGGCCTTGAGGATGCGCCGCGCCAGCGGGCCGTGCCTGAGGATTGTCTGTACCGCCGCCGCGTGTGGGGCAAGCCAGGCGGACTGCTCACGGGCCATCCGGCCGACGATCGATGCCCACAGCTCGCCGACCGTCGGCGCCGCCGTGGCATCCCAGCCCAACGCCGCAGCGTACGCACGATCCAGGATGCGGGCCTTCTCACCGTCCCGGATGGTCACCTGGAGCTGTTCGACGAGCGCCTCGGTCCGCCACTGCTGCTGTCGGGGCAGGGTGCAGGTCCTGGCCTGGCAGAGCATCCGGATCACCCCGGCGGTCAGGGCCGAGACGGCCAAGTCCGCCGCCGGGCACTCCTGCACGTCCAGCAGCCGGATCTCGATCGTGTTGCGTTCGAAGCGGGCGATGGCCCCGCGGGCGTTGACCCACTCCTCGCAGAATGAGCCGTCGGGCACGTGCTGGGCGATGGCCTGATACGCCAGCTCAAGGATCTCGCGCCGATAGGCCGCGTAGGTGAAGACCGGCTCGGGGATCACCTTCCCCTCGAGCTGCGGAACGCGCTGGCAGTGCCGGCCGTAATAGGCGAGTCGGTTGTCGAGCACGCCGGTCACACGGCCTTCGACGACGGGCGAACTGGCCGCGATCCCCGGCAGGATCGGCAGCACCATCCGCACCGCCGCGTGCAGCCGGCCGAACTCCTCCTCGTCCCTGAAGGGCAGGTTCAGGTGCACGCTCTGCATGTTCGCCCAGCCGTGCGTCCGGCAGTCGAAGATGCGGTCGAAGGTCTGGTACACCTCGCCGTACTCGTGCGGCCAGAGCAGGGTTTCCTTGGACGGCACCATCAAGGGGTGCATGCCCGTCGGCAGGAGCATCGCCTTTTCCGGCATCAGCCCCAGGAGGTTGTTCATCCGCCAGAGTTGGAGATCGAAAGCATTACTCAACCCGCCTAGGCCGGCGACGGGGCCGTTGGTCTTGAGCTCGATCACGTGCAGCGCCAGCTCGTTGGACCAGGAGATCTGCCGGAAGTCGATATCTCCGACCGTTTTTCCCGCCTGCGCCGCGAGGAGCCGGTCGGCCGCCGGCGCCACGGACAGGTCGTCCCGGCGGACGATCATGTACTCGAGCTCGACGCCGTAGCCCTCAAACAGGCCCAGGGCCCGCCCAGCCGCCGCGCCGGACGATGCCGGCGCGGATGCGCTCGATCCGCTGGATGAAGGATTCGATGACACGGTCATACAGACGGTCCTTGACAACGGAATCCTCGATCCCGCCGTCGATGCTGGGATTGTCGTTGACCTCGATGACGTAGACGTCCTTGCCCACCTGCTTGAGGTCCACGCCGTAGAAGCCGTCGCCGATGAGGTTCGCCGCCTTGAGCGCCGTGCTGATGACCTTGCGGGGGGCGGCCTCCCACGGCAGCGTCTCGCACATGCCGTTGACGATCTTACCGCTGGCGCTGCGCTGGAGGATCTGCCAGTGGTTGCGGGCCATGAAGTACTTGCAGACGTACAGCGGCTGGCCGTCCAGCACGCCCACCCGCCAGTCGAACTCCGTGGGCATGAACTCCTGGGCAATGATCAGGTCGGACTCGTCCAGCAGCTCAGCCACCTTGACCTGGTACTCCTCGGCCGTGTCCACGCGGACGACGCCGCGCGAGAAGGCGCTGTCGGGCTGCTTGAGCACGCAGGGCAGTCCGAGCTGCTCGATGACCGTGCCCTGGTTCTCCTGATCGACGATGACCGTGCGCGGGATCGGCACCTTGTTGACGCTCAGACGCTCGGCCAGGTAGACCTTGTTGGTGCAGCGGGCGATGGAGACGGGGTCGTCGATGACAGCCAGCCCGTCCGCGGCGGCCCGGCGGGCGAAGCGATAGGTGTAGTGGTCGACGAAGGTCGTCGTGCGGATGAACAGGGCGTCGAACTCGCCCAGGCTGCCGAAGTCGTCCTTGGTGATCAGTTCCGTGCCGACCTCCAGGCGATGGGCCGCCCGGATGAATTTCTCCAGGCCATGCCGGTCCGACGGAGGCTGCTCCTCGTCGGGGTCGATGAGGATGGCCATGTCGTACCGCGGCGGCTTGGCCGCGGGCCCCGACCACTGCCGCCGGGCGAAGTAGTCGCTCGCCGCCTCGAGCACCTCCGGCCGGTGCGCGTCGGTGATCTCGCTGGCGGGGATCGGCCGCATGCTCTGGAGCTGCCACTTGTCCGCCTTGCGGGCGAACTGGGCGCGCAGCAGGGGGCTGCGGAAGAGGCCAAAGAGGCGTAGACCAAGCTGGCGGTCGCGCTGCGCCAGGGTCTTGCCGAAGTAGATGCTCAGCGTGAATTCTTCGGTGTGGATCGGCCGCAGCGTCTTCTGGATCATCCGGTCCAGGTCGTCGCTGATCACGCGGACGAGCGAGCTGGACTTCATGTCCTGGATCGTCACCACGTCGGGGATCGGGTTGTGCCCCCGCGCCTCGGCCAGCAGCGAGACGTAGTATCCCGTGCTCTGATAGCTGTAGGACTTGCAGAGGTTGAAGACCCGCGTGCCCTTGCGGTTGTTGAAGCCGGGGTCAGTGAGGTATCGCCGGCTCGAGACGACCTCGACGCCCGGGACGTGCAGCGGCCAGTTGGCGGGGTTGTCGACCACCATGAGAAAACGCATGGCTAGCTCTGCCCCGAGGGGGCGGGTAAGGGACCGCCGTCGGCTTGAGCGCCGGCCGGGCGGATCACCAGCAATTTTGCGTCGTAGGTCACGATCCCCAGCAGGATCGCGCTGATCAATCGATACACGTCCACCTCGTAGTCGAGCGAGGCGGGGTAGGGCACCTGCAGGTTCGGGTCGGCCACGTGGGCGATGCCTCGGTCGAGGTCCAGGCCGCGGATCACCACGAAGTGCCCGACCGGTTCGCCCTGGGCGTCGTCTGGCTCGTGGTCGTGCGGCCGCTCGCGTTTGCAGCCGTAGAGCCATGTGGCGCTCAGCGCCGCGATGATCGGCAGGCCCTGCCGGAGGATGTCCCAGAGCAGCGACGGCGTCAGGTCGCGCATGACCAGTGACCCGCCGTGGTCCAGGTACTGGATGTAGGCGCGGCAGGCGTTCTGGAGCTTGAGGTCGTCCTTGGCACGGAGCTGTGCCCGCAGGCCGGCGCGGAGGTTGCCCGAGCCGTCGTCGAACCAGCTCGGGTCGAAGACCTGAAGGTCGTAGGTGTAGATGGTCGCGGTGAACCCCTGGGCGAGGGCGTGGCGGGCCAGGGTCACCGCCAGCGATCCGCCCGTCGGCAGCTGCGGCACCTCGGCGATCACGCGCTCGACCGGCAGCGTCAGCCCGTAGTACCTGTACACAGCATGCAGACAAGCCGGCCCACAGGTCGTCTCATCCGGCTGCGGGGTGATGTCAAACTTCAGTTCCGTGATCGACACGGCTGCACTCGCTGCCAGGCCCCATCCATCCTCAACCGGCCGGCATTATAAGTCCCCCCGCCCTGGAGCGTCGTTCGACGCCCAGCGCCCCACCCCCAACCCCTTACCCCCAACCCCTTCCGCTACAATACCCCCCATGAAACACGTCCTGATCATCGCCGACGGAGCGGCTGACCACCCTCTCGAGGCGCTCGACGGCAAAACGCCGCTGGAGGCTGCACGCAAGCCTAACACCGACCAGATCTCGGTCACCGGCCGCCAGGGCACCGTCGCCACCACGCCGCCGGGCTTTCCCTGTGGGTCGGACGTCTGCTGCATGAACCTCCTGGGCTACGACCCCGCCCTCTACCACAAGGGTCGCGCGCCCCTCGAGGCCGCGGCCTTGGGGATCGACCTGACCCCGACGGACTGGATCTTCCGCGTCAACCTCGTCACGGTCATCGACGGCCTGATGCAGGACCACTCGGCCGGCCACATCTCCTCCGAGGAAGGGTGGGAGCTTCTGTCCGGCCTGGCCCAGCGGGTGGCGATCCCCGGCATGACCCTCTACCCGGGGGTCAGCTACCGAAACATCCTGGTGGATTCTTCCGGGGGGCGCGACTGGAGCCAGCTCTCGACCACCCCGCCGCACGACATCCCCGGCCAGCCCATCCGCAAATTCCTGCCCACCGGCTCGCCGCACGCCGAGATCCTTACCCGCATGATCAGCGAAAGCGAGGCCTACTTCGCCACGCACGAGATCAACCTCACCCGCCAGGAGCTAGGCGAGGTACCCGCCACCCACGTCTGGCCCTGGGGCCAGGGGCAGATGCCCTCGATGCCCAGCTTCCTGGACAAGTACGGCCTGCGCGGCGCGATGATCACCGCCGTGGACCTGCTCGCCGGCATCGCCGCCTTCATCGGCTGGGACCGTCTGGATGTGCCCGGCCAGACCTCCTATCACGACACCGACTACGCCGCCGCCGGCTCCCACGCCATCGCCGCGCTCGACCAGTACGACCTGGTCTGCGTCCACATCGAAGCCCCCGACGAGGCCTCCCACGCCGCCGACGCCAAGACCAAGGTCGCCGCCATCGAGTCGATCGACAAGTTCGTGGTTGGGCCGATCCACCAGGCCCTGCGCGACCGCGGCGAGGACTACCGTCTGCTCTACCTGCCCGACCATTACACGGCCGTGAGCACCCGCAGGCACGACCCGACGCCCGTGCCCTTCGCCCTGTGCGGCAAGCACATCAACACCGTGCTCAAGCGTCCCCTGACCGAGGCCAACGCCCAGCACTCCGACCTGCACATCGACTTCGGCCACGAGCTGATGGAGTTCTTCCTCCGGGGCGGGCTGGCCTGAGCGGATGGGTGGATGTCGCGCGACGTACCCGCCGGCTTTCAAGACTGAAATTGGCACAATCTGAGTTCAATACATCCCGAGTGCTCGAAACGATCACGCGGCGCGGTGCGCTTGGACTTTTCGTGTCGAGTCATACAATGCCCGCCATTCGCGGGATCGTTCGGCCCGTGATCTGTTCGTCCGTTCGCCATCACCGGAGCCCTCGTCATGCCCGACCTTTCGCACTTCCGCGGCCCGCTGCGTCGCAACCCCGTCAACCCGCGCTACTTCACCGACGACACGGGCAAATCGATCTACCTCACCGGCTCGCACACCTGGGCCGTCATGGCCGACATGTGGATCGAGGGTGAGAAGCCGATCATCACCGACTACCCCGGCTTTCTGACCATGCTGGCCGACCACGGCCACAACTTCTTCCGCTTCTGGCAGTGGCCCCAGCTCAAGTGCGCCGTCTGGAACGACAAGCCCACCGTCTTCACCCCCCATCCCTACCAGCGGACCGGTCCCGGCCTGGCCAACGACGGCCTGCCCAAGTTCGACCTGACGAAGTGGAACGACGACTATTTCCGCCGCCTGCGCCAGCGCGTCGAGATGGCCGGCGAGATGGGCATCTACACCTCGATCATGCTCTTCGAGGCCTGGGGCATCAAGACCGCCACCGACCCGACCGACCCCTGGCCCTACTACCCCCAGCACCCGGCCAACAACGTCAACGGCATCACCGACGACCCCGTCCTGCCCAACGGCCGGGCGTGGAATTACTTCTCCCTGCACTGTCCCCAGCTCCTTGAGCAGCAGAAGAGCTGGGTCCGCAAGGTCATCGAGACCGTCAACGACCTTGATCACGTCCTCTTCGAGATCTGCAACGAGGTCCCCAATCGCCAGGAAGCCTTCGACTGGATGGACCACATGACCGACTTCGTCCACGAGGTCGAACGCTCCATGCCCAAGCAGCACCCCGTGGGCAACACCGGCGAGGGCGGCGACCAGGACAATTCATACCTCTTCAAATGCCCCGCCGACTGGGTTTCCCCCGGCAACGGCGAGGTGATGGCCTACCGCTACAATCCGCCGGCCAGCGACGGGACCAAGGTCGTCGTCGTCGACACCGATCACATGTGGGGCCACGGCTGCGACGTCGCCTGGGTCTGGAAGAGTTTTACGCGCGGCATGAACGTCCTGTTCATGGACCCCTGGATCCGGATCCCGGGCGAGATGGGCTACTACCAGGACGGCAGCGTCTCGACCAACCAGCGTTACTACTACAAGTACGACGACATGCGACGCACCATGGGCTACGCCCGCAAGTTCGCCCTGCAGATGGACCTCAACCGCTGCGTCCCGCACAACGAGCTGTGCACCAGCGGCTACTGCCTGGCCGACCCCGGCAGGGAATACCTCTGCTACATGCCCGTCCCCGGCGCCCCCGAGGGCTTTACCCTCCGCAGCCACCCCGGCCAGTACAGCGTGTTGTGGTTCGACACGGTCACGGGCAAGTCGCTACAGGGCGCCAACACCAACGGCGACCGGCATTTCAGCCTCTTCACGCCCTTTAATAACAGCCCGACCGTGGCGTACATCCGCAAGATCGATTGACCGCGATCGACCAGGCGTTATTTGCTGACGTGAGCGTTGCCGCGCACCCAGAAGCGTAGCGGCTTTTTTGCCCATTCCCCCGCATAATCCACCCCGATGCGCGGCCCAACCGCGATCCCCCCGGAAGGTAGCACGCGTTTCCGCACCTGCTCGATGAACAGTCCATCCCCGCGCGTCAGGTCCGTCCCGTCGAGGGCGCGATCGATCCCCATCGCCTGACAGAGACGTGCCGGTCCCGACGCCAGCTCCGTGTCAGCTGATTTTGTCCTCGCCCGCCGCAGCGCCACGCGCAGCGAGCGCATCACGTCCAATCCTTCCACCGGCTCGATCGCCCGGATCAGCACCGCTACCGGCTCACCCTCTCTCCCCGCCACCACATTCAGGCAATGGTGCATCCCGTAGGTGAAGTAGATGTACGCGTGTCCGCCTGTCAGCCACATCGACGCATTCCGAGCCGTCCGCCGTCCCCCGAAGGTGTGCGCCGCCTTGTCCGGCACACCCAGATACGCCTCCGTCTCCACGATCAGCCCGCTGAGTCTGTGGCCATCCAGGACGCGCACTAGCCGCTGGCCCAGCAGCGCCCGGGCGACGGTGACAGGGTCGCGTTCATAGAAGCGGTGGGGGGGTAAGGTGGCCATCACCTACTGAGCATAACTATGCAGCCCGGCGATCAGCAGATTCACCCCCCAGTACGTCCACAGCATCACACCGAATCCCACGACACTTAGCCACGCCGTGGTGATCCCACGCTGTTTCACGCCCATGCGGACGTGGATGACGATCAGGTAAACGATCCAGGTGATCAGGGCCCACGTCTCCTTTGGGTCCCATCCCCACCAGCGCCCCCACGCATGGTCCGCCCAGTAGGCCCCCAGCAGGATCCCCACCCCCAGAATCCAGAACGCCAGTTGCAGCACCACCATCTGGGCCGCATCGAGATCATGCAGTAACCGCTCGACACTTTCAGGGCGACTCTCGACCGGCTCCGTGGTCGTCGCCACCGCCGCCCCCGCGATCGCCAACGCCCGCCCCCCCCGGAAGTAATACGCAGCGAGATAGCACAGGCTGACGAAGAAACCCAGCGAGATCAGGCCGTAGCTGGCCATCACCGTTGTGACGTGGATCTTGAGGATGTTGCTCGTCGCCAGGATCCCCGCCACCTGCCCGATCTGGTTGGCCGGGATCGGTACGAGGTTGGCGAACAGCAGCGTGAACGTCCCGAGCGCCGCCCCCGCCGCGGCGAAAATGATCTGCTTGCGCCACCACGCCAGCCCCAGCCCGACGACCACCGCAAACCACGACAGCGCGATGAACGACTCGTACTGATTGTGCAGCGGTAGCCAACCCCGCTCAGCCAGCATCGACCGCACGACCAACCCCGTCGTGTGCACCAGCAGCCCCAGCAGCGTCGCGCCGATGCCCCAGGCGAGCATCGTCCGCCGTCCCGTGCCCAGGGCGACCAGCAGGCCCACCGCGCCGAGGAAGTACGCCCAGAAGCCGATCGTGAACTGCCCCGTCGCGTTGTAGAGTCGCTCCGCCCCGCGCCGCTGCGGCGACGGGTACGTCTCGGGATGGATCAGCGGCATCAAGCGGGAAAGCTCGGCAAGCTGCGCATTGACGGCCGGCGCGTCGAGCTTCTGCCACGCCATGACCAGCGAACGCCACGCCTCCGCCGCCTGCTTCGCTGTGGGATTCTCGTCCGCGAGCTGCGCCAACGACGACAGCGTCAGCCACCTGCCCTGGGCGTCCTGGGCCGGCGGGCTGATCATCGCCAGCTCCGGCAGGCTGCTGTTCCAGAACGTCTCGAGTTCCATCGCCACCTCGCCCAGGGCTTTTTGGAGCTTGAGGTCGCTCTCGAGCCCAGCGAGCGTCTGCTGAAGTCGCGGATCGTTGAACATCTGCGGCGTCAGGCGGGCGATCTTGAGCCAGGTCCGCTGCTTCTCGGGCTCGACCACGGCCGCGGTGAGCGTTCGCCGCAGGTCCAGCACCTCGACGTAGATCATCGGCCGATGCATGTAGTTCTGCCGCTGGATCAGCAGGTCCAGGAATGTAAATACCGGATCGAAGCGCGGCCCGGGCTCGATCTCTCCCTTCTCATCGACGCTCATCTCTCGCCAATAGTGCTTGCCGTAGATCGCCAGCATCTTCTCGCGCGCCAGCGTGTCGAGAATCTTAGCCCGCCCCTCATCAAACACCGCCAATCCCCGGAAGCTCGACAGGTCAACCGTCTGCGCAAAGGCAGCCAGCGGCTCCAAGGCCACGGGTTCAGCGTGCATGTCAAACGGATGCGGTGAGGACGCAGCCTCCGCCGCTTCGACGTGCGGCGCCTCGGGCAGGTTGTTGCCCTGCGGAGCCGTGCGGACCTGGCCCGTCGCCGGCAGGCATGCCAGCAGCATCGCCAGGAGCATCGCGATGTTTCGCGTGCGCAAGATCACGGTCATGGTCAATCGGTCCTTCATGTCTGTGCCGCCCCGACAGGCTCGCCCGCCGTGATACGCCCCTCGCGGGCAAGCTGGGCCTGGATGCGTTTTTTCTGTCGCTGGGCGAGCAGGGGCTTGATGTAGAACGCCCAGGGGATCCCCGCGGCCACCAGCACCGCCCCGACGAAGATCACCTGGATCGCCGCGTTGTTCCCCACGCCCAGGATGGTGTAGCGCTGCTGCCGGGTGAACTGCCCCTGGTCGTCCTTCTCGTCCTTCCGGGGGTCGCCCGGGTCGCCCGGGTCCCAGGCGATCTGGCTGATCTTGAGCTTGCCCATCTGCAGGTAGTGCATCGCCGCCGCGACGGGGTTGCCGCCGGCCCAGGCCTTGGCCTCCTGCCAGGTCAGCCCGCGAGCGATCAGTGGATTATTCAGGCGTGCCTCGCCATGCTCGGTCTGACTGGTGAGTTGGCCCTGGGCGTCGACATGCTGAATCTCCAGGCTGGCCACAAAGTCGCGGGGGATCTGCGAGCCCGGGTAGGGCTGCATCTCAAACCGATCGAGCTTGATCGCTAGCGGCAGGGGGCGGCGTACGCGGCTGAATGCCAGCCCGACCGGCCCGACGCCGGGCACGTCCACCACCCGTGCCCGCCGGTCCCCCTCGGGCAGCATCGGGTAACGCATGTGGCGCAGCCAGAGACGCTGTGTCGTGGGCTTGCCGTCCAGGCCGGTGAATTGCAGGTCCACCGCGAGCAGCGAGGGCACGAACGTTCCCTCATCGCGCGGCTGGCGCATCGCTTTGGGCGTCGGCACGGGCATCTCGACGGGCTGTGCGTTGTGCAGACGGCCGACGACGTGCAGCCACCGCTCTTGGCCAGCGATCTTGCCCAGGGGGAACTTGCCCTCGGGGATCGTGCCCTCAATCACCGTTTGCGGTGAGCTCGGCAGCCGGACGATCAGCCGCAGCGGCTCGTTGGGTTGCCCGGAGTCGACGATGTAGAACCGCGCCTCGCTGGCGTCGATGTAGGTCAGCTTGATCGCCGGGTCAGGATCGACGCGTTTACCCATCGGCCCGACGTTCGGATCGTCCGGTGCCGGCACGAAGTCCTGCGATCGCTCGGGGAATCGCGACATCACGATCCGCCGGAACGTCCGCGGCCCCTGCGTGACCTGCACGGTCGCCTGCGTGTCGGTCGCCTCCTCGTAGCCTGGCGTGACGAAAGGCATGCCATAGGGCCCGACGGCTTCGACGCTCAGGTGATAGCCCGTTTGGCCGACGTCGATTGTCTGCCCCGGCTCGATGCCGTAGACCCCTCGGAAGCCGCTGGCGGGCACGTCGACGATCAGGGCGTGATGAGCGGGCAATTCCGCCTGCAATTCCCCGAGGCGTTCCTCGGTGGGCTGGCGAAGATACTCGACCGAGAGCCCCTGCATCTGGAAGTAGCGCCGCCCGGGCGTGTCGGCCAGCAGCGTCTGCCGCGAGGCGAGGTCACCCGAAGGCCCGTGGATGTCCCCCATCGCCACCGTCAGCGCGGGATTGGCCTCTGAAGCATCCGCTGTGCTCGCGCCCTCCACCCATGCCCTGGTCAGCTCCCCATACGCCACGAACCCCGTCACCGCCGCGCGAACCCGCCCCGCAAAAATGTTCTCGAACGCCGAGTTGTCATCCAGCCGAATATCCAGCGGCCCCTGATCCGCCGAGGCCACGGGACGAACCTCTGCATCGAGGGTTGGCGGCAGATAGTCGTTGTAGCGCGGCAGGTTCGGCAGGGGGACCATCAGCTCGCTGCCGCCCCAGTAGACGAACAGGGCCGGCGTCTTCTGGTCGTAGAACGCGCGGACCGGCCCGCCGCCGAGGTCCTGGCGGAAGAGGATCGTGTCGCCCTCGAGCTTGAGGTGGCCATAGATCATGCTGCCCAGGGCGATCAGCACGATGCCGGTGTGGACCGAGAGCACGCCGAGGTTCTGGAACTTGAACTCGATCCGGCGGATCGTGGCCCAGACGAGGTTGAGCACGAACAGTCCAAGGATGAGCTTGAGCGGCCACCAGCTGTAGAACTCGAGCTCCGTCATCTCCAGGCCGGGCAGGCGGTAGAGCACGGTGGCCCGGTGCAGCGCGAACCACGGATGCTGGCTGATCCACAGATTGACCTGCCCGCACGCCCCGACCGTCGCCGCCGCGCCGATCGCCACCAGCAGCCAGCCGATCATTCCCCGGAAGATGCGCGATCGTCCCCGCCCCGGCCACCACTGCCCGGTCCCCACGTGATACCCCGCCAGCATCCCCGCCCCGACGCCCCCCAATCCCAGCAGCCCATAGAGCAGCCCCTTGAGCAAGAACGCCACCGGCACACTCGCCAACGTGCCGTACAGGGCCACCATTACCAGCAGGATCACCGCCAGGGTCACCGAGCTGAACGCCCGGGTGATCCAGCGCAGGGGGGCGGGCAGGAGGAGGTCGGACTGTTTGACGCGTTGGTACTTGAGGCTCACGCGGGGGGTTCCAGGGGGCCGATCGCGCGATATCAGTGAGCGAGCGGGGTAGGTCCGATGATGGTTGACAGTATAGGGGGCTTTAAGGGGGGCTTCTGGGGGGGGGCTGCGAGGTATTTAGACAACCTCTCGGATTGGGCTGACGGAGTGTGTTTCTGGAACGCAAAATAGGCAGGTCGCAAGCGTGCGTGCTCAACGAATCGGCGACAAGGGAGTCAAAAATGACGCCAGATTGGGCATCCCATCGGCATGTAGGCCTCCAGGGCTGCCAGAAACAGCTAGCCATCCCGACTCTCCCCGAAAAAGGGCCCGATAGGGGTGGTGATCGTTTTGCACAGCTTCTTGGCACTTGAGGATTTAAAGACTACAATCCACCGACTTTCCCGCCGATCGCCTTTAGGGGTGACTTCCGGGGGTTCCGGGGGTGATTTCCCCTTCAATTCAGGAGTTGGCTCGTATGGTCGCCGGCACTCCGACGAACGCCGCCTCACAGCCCGCCGCGGCGGGCGCCTCCCACTCCCAACGCGTTGAACTGGCCTCGGCCGTCATCCGCTTCGCCGGCGACTCCGGCGACGGCATGCAGCTGGCCGGCTCCCAGTTCACCGACACCTCCGCCATCGCCGGCAACGACGTGGCCACCCTGCCGGACTTCCCCGCAGAGATCCGCGCCCCTGCCGGCACGGTCCCGGGCGTGTCGGGCTTCCAGATCAACTTCTCGTCGCAGGACATCCACACCCCCGGCGACGAGGTCAATGCCCTGATCGCCATGAACCCGGCCGCCTTCAAGGCCCACATCCAGGACGTGCAGGCCGGCGGCGTCGTGGTCGTCAACGACTCGGAGTTCGACAAAGTCAACCTCCGCAAGGCCGGCTACCCCGAGGGCTACAACCCCCTGGACGACTCGAAGTACCAGGACCGCTACAAGATCTACCGCGTCCCGATCAGCCGGCTCAACGACGAGAGCCTCGCCGGCTCGGGCATGACCGCCAAGGACACTGGCCGCTGCAAGAACATGTGGGCCCTGGGCCTGATCTACTTCCTCTACGACCGCTCCCTCGACACCACGATTAAGTACCTCGAGGACTACTTCGGCAAGAAGAAGAAGCTCCCTCAGGTCGCCGAGGCCAACATCAAGGCCCTCAAGGCCGGCTTCTACTTCGGCGAGACGGCCGAGATCTTCCCCGTCCGCTACCACGTCGGCCGCGCCCCCGTCTCGCCCGGCACCTACCGCAAGGTCACCGGCAACGAGGCCACGGCCATGGGCCTGGTCACGGCCGGCAAGCTCGCGGGCAAGACCCTGATCTACTGCACCTACCCCATCACCCCCGCCAGCGACATCCTCCACGACCTGGCCACCATGCGGCACATGGGCGTCAAGACCTTCCAGGCCGAGGACGAGATCGCCGCCGTCTGCGCCGCGATCGGCGTCGCCTTCGCCGGCCAGCTCGCCGTCACCGGCACTTCAGGCCCCGGCCTGGCGCTCAAGAGCGAGGCCATCGGCCTGGCCGTCATGACCGAGCTGCCCCTGGTCGTCATCGACGTCCAACGCGGCGGACCCTCCACCGGCCTGCCGACCAAGACCGAGCAGTCCGACCTTCTACAGGCCATGTTCGGCCGCAACGGCGACAGCCCCGTGATCGTCCTGGCCGCTCAGTCGCCCGGCGACTGCTTCAACGCCGCCATCGAGGCTGTCCGCCTCGCCTTCAAGTACATGGCCCCCGTCCTGCTCTTAACGGACGGCTACATCGCCAACGGCTCCGAGCCCTGGAAGGTGCCCGACGCCTCATCCTTCGAGAAGATCCCCGTCAGCCATCCGACCGATCCCGCGGCCTACAAACCCTACACGCGTGACGAGCACCTGGCGCGGCCCTGGGCCATCCCCGGCACGCCCGGCCTCGAGCACCGTATCGGCGGCCTGGAAAAAGCGGATATCACCGGCAACGTCTCCTACGATCCCGCCAATCACCACCGCATGACCGAGCTCCGCGCCGCCAAGGTCGCCAAGGTCGTCGACGACGTTCCGCCCGCCGAGGTCTACGGGGCCAAAAGCGCGGAACTCTTGGTCGTCGGCTGGGGCGGCACCTACGGCTCGATCCGCACCGCCGTCGACCGTGCCGGGGAGCAGGGCCTTCCCGTCGCTGGCCTGCACATCCGCTACCTCAACCCCATGCCCGCCAACCTCGGCCAGGTCCTCAAGCGATACAAGAAGATTCTCGTCCCCGAGCTCAACACCGGCCAGCTCCGCCTGCTGCTGCGGGGCCGCTACCTCGTCGATGCCCGCGGCCTGAACAAGATCCAGGGCAAGCCGTTCCTGGTCGAGGAGATCTCTCACGCCATCCGCGACATGCTCAGCGGCCAGTGGGGCGACCGTGAATGGATGGCCCCCCAGATGACCGAGGTCCGGGCGGCGGCCCCCGCCCTGGAACTCCATACCGGCGGTTAAACCGCTGATTTTTCACTCATCCAGCGTTCATCCAGCCTAGAATGACCTGAATAAAACAAGCTGATCCGACACGCTTTTTCGCCTCATCCGAGGTGCCTTAAGAACCATGACCACGCCCAACACCACCGTGCCGCTGACGACGCTGACGCCCAAGGACTTCGCCTCGGACCAGGATGTCCGCTGGTGCCCCGGCTGCGGCGACTATGCCATTCTTAACCAGGTCCGCCGCGTGCTCGCCACCCTGGGCTCACGCCGCGAGAAGACCGTCTTCGTCTCGGGCATCGGCTGCTCCTCGCGCTTCCCGTACTACATCAACTGCTACGGCTTCCACTCCATCCACGGCCGCGCCCCCGCCATCGCCTCGGGCGTCAAGATCGCCAACCCCGAGCTGGACGTCTGGATCGTCACCGGCGACGGCGACGGACTCTCCATCGGCGGCAACCACCTCCTGCACATCCTCCGCCGGAACGTCAACGTCAACATCCTCCTCTTTAACAACCGCATCTACGGCCTGACCAAGGGCCAGTACTCGCCGACGAGCGAGGAGGGCAAGAAGACCAAGTCCTCGCCGATGGGCGCCATCGACATCCCCATCACCCCGCTCTCGATCGCCCTGGCCGCCGAGGCCTCCTTTGTCGCCCGCGCCATCGACGTGGACAAGAACCTCGCCGACGTCCTCCAGGCCGCCGCCCAGCACAAGGGCACGAGCTTTGTCGAGATCTACCAGGACTGCAACATCTTCAACCACTTCGCCTTCCAGTACGCCACCGACAAGGCCACCAAGGAAGAGCACGTGATCTACCTCGAGCACGGCAAGCCCCTGGTCTTCGGCAAGAACCGCGACAAGGGCATCCGACTCGACGGCTCGCACAAGCCCGAGGTCGTCCAACTCGGCAAGGGCGTGACCGAGGACGACCTGATCTTCCACGACCAGAACGACGAGAACCTGGCCTTCCTGCTCAGCCGGCTGTCCTACCCCCAGTTCCCCGAGCCCATGGGCGTGTTCTACCAGGCCGAGGACGACTGCTACGAGGACCTGCTCGACGGCCAGGTTCGTCAGGCCGTCGCCGCCAAGGGCTCACCCGACCTCGACGCCTTCCTCCGCAGCGGCGAGACGTACACCGTCGGGGAGTGAGTTTCGGAATAGTCAGATGAATTCCCGCGGCCCTCGACGATCGGGCTGACGAGCAAGGCTCGTCAATCCAGCCGTCGAGGGTTATGCTTTGCGTCCAGAAAGGATCTGACATGGCCAACTGGTTCACGAAGCTGCACGACGCGATGGACAGTCGTCAATTCGGGCCGATGACCCTCAACGCGTCGTCCGGCCGGCTGCTGGTGGCGCGGCATGGGGCGCGCATTCTCGCCTGCCAGATCGACGCGGCGGGCCAGGAGAATCTCTTCTGGCACCCCGCGGCGATGGAAGACCCCGCCTCCAAGGTCCTGACCGGCGGCGACCGCCTCTGGATCGGCCCGGAGATCGCCTACTTCTGGCCGAGTCTCGAGAAGGCCCGCGAGGATCCGGTCAGATGGGCTCGCGTCCCGACGGTGATGGATCCCGGCCAGTACACCCCGACGACGTCCGGCCTCGACCAGGTGAGCCTGCGGACCCAGATGACGCTCACCGACGTGCGCGTCAACAAGCGGATCAATCTTCAGGTGGATCGCCTGATCAGCCTGATCGGTTCGCCCGCCAACCTTCCGGGGGGGGTGAGCTGCCTCAGCTACGGGCTGACACACACGCTGAGCCTGGTCGAATCATCAGCCGAGGGGGTGAGCGACATCGGCGCGCTGGCCGGTGCGTGGACGCTGCTTCAGGTGCCGTCGACGGGCACGCTGGTCTGTCCGGTGACGCACAAGGCCGAGCCGCGCTGCTACTACGACCCCTTCGGCACGGTGCACGTGCAGAGCGACGAGCGTCAGACGCGCTTCCTGATCGACGCCAACCGCCGGATCAAGATGGGCATCCCCGCCGAGGCGACGACGGGCCGGATGGGGTATTACCGCAGGCTCACTTCCCGGGGCGGGGGGATCTCGACGCTGATCGTGCGTGTGTTCTCGCCGCTTCCGGGCGAGCCTTATGTCGACATGCCGCGCGCCTGCGACGCGCTGCAACGGATCGGCGGGGACTGCCTGCAGGCCTACAACGACGACGGCAAGTACGGCGAATTCGGCGAGATGGAGCACCACGACCCGGCCGTGATCGTCGGCCAGGGGCCGCACAGCCGCAGCGCCACGAGCGTCACGCACGTCCTGGCCGGCCCGGACGACCTGGTGCGCCAGACGGGCAAGATGCTGTTGGGCGTCGAGCCGACCTTGATCGTCGCGCCGTAAGACGTGCATCCCTCCTTCACCGCCCCGGCGCGAAAGGACCCGACCATGAGCGACACACTCAAAAAACTCGCCCGCTCCAAGACCGACAAGATCCTCGGCGGCATCTGCGGCGGCTTGGGCGCGCACACCTCCATGCCCGCCTGGATGTGGCGGGTGATCTTTGTTGTCGGCGCTTTCCTCAGCGGCCTGGGTGTGATCGCTTACATCGTGATGTGGATCTTCATGCCGGTCGAGGGCGAACAGGGGTAGAGCGATCCCCAGTCTTCTCTCGTGCCCTGCTGGTTCATGCCCAGTACCCACGACTCACGGGCTCGGAAGCGGGGTCGTCTGCCCGCTCTCAAAGTCTCTCGCCCCGGTGACGCAATCCCGGATCATCTCCGCCACAGCCTCGGGCCGCAGCGTGCGATCCCGGGGAATGTCTTGCTCACTATAGATCTTGCGCAGCATGGGCGTCTCGATGGCCCCCGGGGCGATGGCCACCGCGCGGATGCCGAACTCCGCTCCCTCCCGCCCGGCACACAGGGTGAACATGTTCACCCCCGCCTTCGCCGGCGCGTACATCGAGAATCCCGGGAAGGGGTCGAGGCTCGCAATCGACGACACGCTGACGATCAGCCCCTTCTTCTGCCGCCGGAAGACCGGCCACACCGCCGCCGTCAGCAGCACCAGCGACGTCAGGTTCACGTCGATCGTCGCCCGCCACTGTTCGGGGGTGATCTGGTCGATCGGGCCGTTGGGGGCGTAACCGGCCACGTGGGCCAGCACGTCGACGCGCCCGAAGTGTTTCAGGCACGCCTCGACCACGGCAGGCGCGGTGTTCGGCTGCGAAAGGTCGGCGGTGAAGGTCTCGACGTGAACGTTGCGGGAGTTGGCCTCCCCGACCGCGTCGGCGGCGGCTTGCAGCTTCCGGGGGTCACGGCTGGTCAGGAGCAGGTCGCAGCCGGCGTGGGCCAGGGCCAGCGCGGCGGCCTGTCCGACGCCGCCGCCGGCGCCGGTGAGGATGACGACGGTAGGGGAGGTGGGCATGGCGACAGGTCCTGCGTGAGAAAGTGCGTGTGAATGTTTCGGATCACTCCTGATCGTAACACGTCAGCACGAACGAGCCTATACTTTCGGACATGATGCCAGGACCGAACGGATCGCTGCGGCTGTTTCGCGCCTTCGGGGTCGAGGTGTTCGTCCACTGGTCGTGGTTCCTGGCGGTGGCCTTCTTTGTTCAGGCCCGGCCGCAGGGCATCAGCGCCATCGGCGAGCTCGGGGTGCTCATCAGCGTCTTCGCCATTGTGCTGCTGCACGAGTTCGGCCATGCGCTGGCCTGCCGGTCGGTGGGGGGCGTGGCCAACCGGATCGTGCTCTGGCCGCTCGGCGGCGTGGCCTACGTGCAGCCGCCGGCCCGGCCCGGGGCGCTGCTCTGGTCGATCGTCGCCGGCCCGCTGGTCAACGTCGTGCTCGTGCCGGTGCTGTTCGGCCTGGTGGTGTGGGTCCAGGCGCTCACCCCTGACGACCCGCGCATCGACACGCTGGTGGACATGCTCGTCCTGCTGCTGAACATCAATATCGTGCTCTTGGTCTTCAACATGCTGCCGATCTACCCGCTCGACGGCGGGCAGACGCTCCAGGCGATCCTCTGGTTCTTCGTCGGCCGGGCGAAGTCGCTGCGGATCACGGCGGTGATGGGGATGGCCTTCGGCGTCGCCGCGGGCGTGGCGCTCTTGATCTGGAGCACGGATTATTGGCTCATGATCCTGTCGCTGTTCGTGGTCTGGCGATCGTGGCAAGGGCTCCTGATGGCGCGGATGCTGGCCCAGGCTCAGGAAATGGGCATCGAGATCGAAGAGCCGGTGCGGAAGAACGTTAACGTGCGTCGCGAGCCGTGGGAGGGCGGGGGGATCTAGGCGCTACGGACGGCGACTTCCTCGGCCACGTGCCAGTCCGCGCCGTCGCGGATCACCGGCCGATAGAGCGTGTCGCGCTCGACGGGCTCGTAGCCGGCCTCGACGATCGCCTGGCGGAGCTGCCGCACCCCCACCTCCTGGTGCGTGTCCGTCCCGCCGACCTTGGTGATGTCGTACCAGACGACCGTGCCGTCGAGATCGTCCACGCCGTGGTCCAGGGCAAGTTGACTCAGCGGCAGCGTCTGCATGATCCAGAAGGCCTTGACGTGCGGGAAATTGTCCAGCATCAGCCGGCTGACGGCGAGCATTCTCAGGTCATCGAGCCCGCTCGGCCCCGCCAGGTGCTCGAGTTCCGAGTCATCCGGCACGAACGGCAGCGGGATCACCGTCTGGAACCGCCCCGGCAGACCCGACTCTAGCGCCCGGTCCTGCGCCTCACGAAGCATCAGAAAATGACGGACACGATCCTCGACCGACTCGATGTGCCCGTAGAGGATCGTCGCGTTGCTCATCAGCCCCAGTCGGTGGGCCGTCTCGTGCACGGCCAACCAGGCGTCGCTGCGGATCTTGCCCTTGAACGCCTCGTCGTGCACCCGGTCGTCGAAGACCTCGGCGCCGCCCCCCGGAAGTGAGCCCAGACCGGCCTCCTTGAGCTCCGTCAGCACCACGTCGAGCTGGCGCGGCCGCTTGGAGATGCGGGCGAGGTGCACGATCTCTACGGCGGTGAAGGCCTTGATGTGCAGCTTCGGCGCGACCTGCCGGATGGCCCCGAGCATGTCGGTGTAGTAAGAGAACGGCGCAAACGGATGCAATCCGCCGACGATGTGGATCTCCGTCGCCCCGGCCGCCGCGGCCTGACGGGCCCTTTCGGCGATCTGATCGACGGAGTACTCGTAGAGCCCGTCCTGGCCGGTCTTGCGATAGAAGGAGCAGAACTTGCAGCTTAAGGCACAGAGGTTGGTGTAGTTGACGTGCTGGTTGATGTTGTAATACGCACGTCGGCCGTGCAGCCGTGTGCGGACATGATGGGCCAACTGCCCGATCGTCCAGACGTCTCGGCTGCGCATCAGCGTCATGCCGTCGCCGAACGTCAGCCGTTCGCCGGCGAGCACCTTCTCTTGAATCGTCCCAAGCGTCTCGTCCATCGCCATCACGCTCAATCTCCGGCCAAGCGCCCCATGTCTCAATCCCCAGACCCTCGATCATAGACGCTCTGAGCCAGCCTTGACAGCCGGGACGCTTGCCCGGACCATCCTGCCCATGCGCATCATCGGTCACGGCATCGACATCGTGGAGACCGCCCGTGTGGGCCGGCTGGTCGAAGAGCACGGCGAGCGCTTCCTCAAGCGTTGCTTTACGGAGAACGAGCTGGCCTACGCCGTGGACAACCCCGTCCGCCGCACCGAGCACCTCTCCGGTCGCTTCGCCGCCAAGGAGTCGGTCCTCAAGGCCCTGGGCACGGGCCTGTCGGGCGGGATCAGCTGGAACAACATCGACGTGGTGCGCCTGCCGTCCGGCGCCCCGGAAGTGCACTTAAGCGGCCGCGCCGCCGAGGTCGCCGCCAAGCTGGGCATCACCGGTTGGCTCATCACCATCAGCCACACCCGCTCGCACGCGACAGCCAGCACGATCGCCGTGGGCGAGAGCTGAGCGGCGCCACGGACTCTTCCGGGGGGCTATCATCCGGGCATGGGACACAATCCTGACGAGCCCGCCGGTTTCGTGGATCGTCTGGCCAACGGGCTGCGGGTCCTCTATCGCCCCATCCGCCCGGACGACAAGCAGCGCATCGTCGACGGCATCGCCCGCCTCTCGCCGCAGTCGCGTTACCTGCGTTTCTTCTCCCCCTTGACCACGCCCAGCCCCGACATGCTCAAGGCCTGGACCGAGGTGGACCAGCAGCGTCACCTGGCCTGGTGTGCCGTCGAGGCGGATGATCCCGCCCAGCCCGGCGTCGGCATCGCCCGCCTCGTCCGCCAGGATCAGGACCCCTCGGCTGCCGAGCTGGCCATCGCCGTCGTCGATGGCTGTCAGCATCGGGGCGTGGGCTCGACCCTCCTGGCCATCCTCGCCCTCAAGGCCGAGCGGGCCGACATCCGCACCATCGTCGCCTACATGCTCGCGCAGAACGAGGCCGCCCTACGCTGGTTCCGCAGGCTCGGCGCCGCCGTGACGTTCAAGGGCGATTGTTACGAGGGGCGTGTCCGCGTGTCCGACCTGCTGCAACCGCCCGTCTCCGCCGGCGTGGGGCTGCAAACGTTCGCCAACCTGGCTCATCTCGTACGGGCCCGACTTGCTTAACCCATCCCCGCCCACCGGAGGAACGGCGCCGCGATCGAGCTCAGGGCGATGACCACCAGCAGCAGCGTCGCCGCCAGGCGCAACGTCTTGCGTGAGAGCTTGTCCCCCAGCCTCGCCCCGAGCGTGGCCGCCAGCAGCACCACCGGCGTCATGGCCAGACCCAGCGGGATCATCATGGCCGTCGGCTTGCCGAACTTGATCGCCAGCATCGCCAGGTTGATCGGCATCAGCTCCAGGAACACCGCCCAGATGAACGCCCGGGCCGTCCTTGCCGGCCAGTCGTGCGCCATCACCCACAGCACGATCGGCGGTCCCCCCATGCCCACCAGGCCCGTGACCAGCCCCGACGACGCGCCCGCCGCCGCCGTCCAGCCCCAGGGCACCGACGGGCGTGGCTTGACGCGCAACCCCGTCTGCATCGCCAACGCCACCAGCACCGCCAATCCCACCACGGCCTTGATCTGGTCCTTGGGCACGGCCGCCAGCAGCGTCAGGAGCCAGATTCCCACCGGAAGGAACGCCAGGCGAAGCAGGAACAGCGGCAGCGTCTTGGCCCACGGCACCTCACGCCAACCGCCCTGGAGGTTCCAGATCGTCTGCACCACCATCGTCGTCAGCGTCACCGCGATCGCCTGGGGCAGGCTCAGTCCCGCCAAGACCATGATCGGCACCGCAAACAGCGCGCATCCGAACCCTACCGCGCTCTGAATGACGCAGCCCAGCGCAATCGCACAGACAACTAAAAACCAGGCCCAAGGCTCCACGAGCGGTTCCGTCGCGTGTGAACAGGGGGGCGTGAGGCGGCCAGACTACAGGGTTAAAGACAGCCCCGCCAGTCATGATGGGCGTCTGAGGCGAGACGTCTGGCCGAGCAAACGTTACGATAGCCGCCTGTTCCCGGCCCGATCATCGGCCTCGTTTCTCGTCTGTTCTCAGCCAAGGAGTCAGCATGACCACCGCCGCCCGCCCGGCCAGCAACGCCAATTCCACTTCCAGCCACAAGCCCGTGCCCATCACCGTGGCCCACGGCGACGGCATCGGCCCGGAGATCATGAAGGCCACGCTGACCATGCTCCAGGCCGCCGGCGCCAGGCTAGCCATCGAGACCATCGAGATCGGCGAGAAGGTCTACCAGCGCGGCGTGACCATCGGCATCGAGCCCTCGGCCTGGGCGTCGCTCCGCCGGACGCGCGTCTTCCTCAAGGCCCCCATCACCACCCCCCAGGGCGGCGGGTTCAAGAGCCTCAACGTCACCACCCGCAAGACCCTCGGCCTCTACGCCAACGTCCGCCCCTGCGTCGCCTATCACCCCTTCGTCGACACCCTGCACCCGGGCATGGACGTGGTGGTTGTCCGCGAGAACGAGGAGGACACCTACGCCGGCATCGAGCACCAGCAGACCCGCGAGGTCACCCAGTGCCTCAAACTCATCAGCCGCCCCGGCAGCGAGAAGATCGTCCGCTACGCCTTCGAATACGCACGCACGAATAACCGCAAGAAGGTCACCTGCTTCACCAAAGACAACATCATGAAGCTCACCGACGGCCTGTTCCACAAGGTCTTCGATGAGATCAGCCAGGAATACCCCGACATCGAGAAGGAGCACTGGATCGTCGACATCGGCGCCGCCAAGCTCGCCGACCAGCCCGAGGTCTTCGACGTCATCGTCATGCCCAACCTCTACGGCGACATCCTCTCGGACGTCGCCGCCCAGATCGCCGGCAGCGTCGGTATGGCCGGCTCAGCCAACCTCGGCGTCGGCTGCGCCATGTTCGAGGCCATCCACGGTTCGGCCCCGCGCCGCGCCGGCCAGAACCTCGCCAACCCCTCGGGCCTGCTCAACGGCGCCATCATGATGCTCGTGCACATCGACCAGGCCGACGTCGCCGAGCGTCTGCACAACGCCTGGCTCAAGACCATCGAGGACGGCGTGCACACCTACGACATCTTCAAAGAGGGCGTCAGCACCCAGAAGGTCGGGACGCAGGAATTCGCCGCCGCCGTCGTCGCCCGCCTTGGCCAGGAGCCCGCCACCCTCAAGCCCGTCCGCTACAGGGCCGGCGGCGCCGCGGCGCTGACGGGCAAGACCTCCACGCCTTCCCGCTCCGTCAAGCAGACCCTCGGTGTCGACGTCTTCCTTGACTGGGAGGAGGACAACCGCAACCCCGACGCCTTGGCCAAGAGGCTCACCGCCGCCGCCGCGGGCACGGGCCTCAAGCTCGGCATGGTCACCAACCGCGGCGTGAAGGTCTGGCCCGACGGCTTCCCCGAGACCTTCTGCTCCGACCACTGGCGATGCCGCTACGCCTCCGACGCCGGCGACGACAAACCCATCACCCACACCCAGATCACCGCGCTGCTGACGGGCTTGGCCAACCAGAAGCTCGACTTCATCAAGACTGAAAACCTCTGCGCCTTCGATGGTCAGCGGACGTATTCCACCGGCCAGGGCGAGTGAGACCACCACGCGTAACGGGGATGGGACGCATGACAACCTCACGGACGGCGAGATGGGAAGCGCTCGGTCCCGACGTTCCGGCGGCGCTGCGGCAGAACCGCAACCCCATGCAGGCCCTGGCCGACGGTGATGTCCCGGCCGTGGTGCTGCGGGGGATCTACCCCCCGGACATGTGCCGCAGGCTCGTGGCTCGTTTTTACGAGCGTGACCTGGTGCCGGGCCTGCCCAAACCGGGCCAGAAGATCGAAGGCCGGATCGGTCCCGAGCGGGTGGATGTCGGCACGAGCCTGGGCAACCTGTTCAAGGAGCCGACGAAATTCTTCGATGCGGCCGCGAAGACCAACGAGCTTTACACGACGCTCTTCGACGGCCTGGTCAGTCCGATCCAGGTCATGTACGACGCCATCAGCGCCCTGGCCCCAGGCAAGCGGGCGGTGACGGCCCACGAGGACGACGGCCGCCTCTACGGCCCGGTCATCTTCCGCTGCCACCTGCCGCACTGGGGCTACCCGCCGCACATTGACTCGGTGCGCCGCCGGACGAAGCTGACCAACTACGCCGTCCACCGCTTCAAGCACCAGATGGCCGCGATCCTGCTGCTCCAGCCGCCGCAGAAGGAAGCTGGCGGCATCGACTCGATCCTCTACCGCAGCGAGTGGGACCAGGACATCGCCCGTCGCGAGGGCAAGGACTTCGGCGACCTGGGCGCCATGAACGCCGACGCCTGGCACGCCTACGCCGCGGAGAAGGGCATCGCCCAATGCGGCGTGGGCCTGGGCGAGGGCGACATGTACATCTTCAAGTCCGAGGCCGTGCACGAGGTGCCCGGCTTCAAGGGCGACCGCCCCCGGATCGTGATGGCCACCTTCTTTGGCTACTCGCTGGATCTACCGGAGATCTACGTCTGGTCGTAAGATGAGACCATGACCAGCCGACAGTCCCCGGACACGATCGGTCGTGCATCGGTATTGCCCAAGGGCGGGGTTGTCAATGCGATGGCGGCGGCCGCGCTGTTCGGCGTCAGCACGCCCCTGGCCAAGTTGCTGCTGGGTGAGGTTGAGCCGTTGGTGCTGGCGGGGATGCTCTACCTCGGTTCGGGACTGGCCCTGACCGTGATCGGCCTAGTCCTGCGCCTGTCCGGTTCGCCGCTGCTGCGATCCGAGGCGCCGTTGACCGGCCGGGATGTGCCCTGGCTGATGGGGGCGATCGGCGCCGGCGGCGTGGCCGGCCCGGCCCTGCTGATGCTGGGCCTGTCGGCCTCGGCGGGATCGACCGCCTCGCTGCTGTTGAACCTCGAGGGGGTGTTCACAGCCCTGCTGGCGTGGTTCGTCTTCCGTGAGAACTTCGACCGGCGGATCGCGCTGGGCATGGCGGCGATCACGGCCGGCGGCGTGATCCTGTCCTGGGGCATCGGCGGGACAGGTGCATCGGAGACCTTCCGGGGATTGGGCGGGCCGCTGGCGATCGCGGGGGCATGCCTGGCCTGGGGCGTGGACAACAACCTGACCAAGAAGATCTCCGGCGGCAATCCCGCGCAGATCGCGGCGCTCAAGGGGCTGGTGGCCGGTCCGGTCAACATCGGGCTGGGCGTGCTGGTGGGGGCGGCGTGGCCGAGTTGGCCTTCAGCACTGGCCTGTGGCGTCGTGGGCCTGCTGGGCTATGGGGTGAGCCTGATGCTCTTTGTCCTGGCGTTGCGGAAGATCGGCACCGCCAGGACGGGGGCCTACTTCTCGCTGGCCCCGTTCATCGGCGCCACCGTCGCGTTTCCGCTGCTGGGCGAGCGTGTCGAGCCCTTGTTCCTCGCCGCCGCCGCGCTGATGGCCTTGGGCGTCTATCTGCACCTGACCGAACGGCATGAGCACATGCACACCCACGAGTCGATCGAGCATAATCACCGCCACGTCCACGACGAGCACCATCAGCACGGGCACGCCCCGAGCGATCCGCCGGGCGAGCCACACACCCATCCACACCGCCACGAGCCCCTCGCGCACGCCCATCCCCACTACCCGGACCTGCACCATCAGCACACGCACGGGTAGCAATGTCCGGTGTGGTGACGTGTCCGTGGTCTGACGAGATCTCTTTCGCGCTAGGGCAGGCTGTACATGCCGTTGCCCGCGTACTTGAGTCGCCCCTGCCGCACCAGCGCCTCCCAGCAGCTTTGGGGGAACTGACTCGGCGGTGTGATCGCCAGCACCGACTCGCTGCGGCCGGTGGTCGGATGTCGCCGCAGCTTCGATTCCTCATCCAGCCGCGTGAGCTTGAGCCGTTTCTTGAACGCGCCGAAGGCCATTTTGAGGTCCTGCTCCGTCGGCCCCCCGGAAGGCGAGGCCGCGGCCTCGGTCTTCGAAGCGTCCGAGCTTGGAGCCGGCGGTGGGGGTGCCGCCTGAGCAGGTGCGGTTTGTGCCGATGGCCTCGTCGCGGGCGAGGGCTTTGCCGCCGCCAGCTCATTGACCAGCTGCGCCAACGCCGTGATGTCGCCCGTGGCGAGGATCTTCGTCACCCGGGCGGGATCGGCTGGCGTGTTGGCCAGGGCCGTCTTGACGCTCTTCCACAGCTTGGCGGTCGCCCCGGCGCTGGTCGTGACGTACAGATCGCTGACCAGCTCCCCGAGCTTCTGCATGGTGAGCGTGTCGCGGTGCTCGTAGTAGCGGTCGACGATCTTGCGTTGGTGCGGGGTGAAGTCCTGTCGGGCTGCCACTGAAAAGCTCCGGATGCGGGCCGTGGTTAATCGTTGCCCTCGCCGACGATCTGCCCCTCGAGGTCGTCCTCCGCCTGCTGGGCGGTGCGGA
This sequence comes from Phycisphaeraceae bacterium, assembly GCA_020850375.1. Next base: position 29,372 of record JADZET010000386.1, read on the forward strand.
TCTCGTGGCGGAAGGCCGTCTGGGCGAGTTGGCGCAGGTAATGGTCCGCCAGCGTGAGGGCGGTCATCGCCTCGGCCATGGGGATGAAGCGGGGCAAGAGGCACGGATCGTGCCGGCCCTTGGTAACGATCGTTGTCGGCTCGCCGTCGCGCGTCACCGTCTCCTGCGGCCGCGCCAGCGAGCTCGTGGGCTTGATGGCGCAGCGCAGGACGATCGGCATGCCCGAGGAGATCCCCCCCAGCATCCCGCCGTGGCGGTTCGAGAGCGTGTAGATCCGCCCGTCGCTCGCCGCGGCGAAGCTGTCGTTGTTTTCGCTGCCGCGCGACGTGGCCACGCCGAAGCCCGCGCCGTACTCCACGCCCAGCACCGCCGGCAGACTGAAGAGCGATTTGGCAAGGTCGGCCTTGAGCTTGTCGAACACCGGCTCGCCCCACCCCGCCGGCACGCCCGTGGCCACGATCTCCGCCACACCGCCGATCGAGTCCTGATCGCGCCTGGCCGCCTCGATCAGCTCGATCATCTGCTGTGCCTTCTCCGGGTCGGGGCAGCGCACGGGACTGGCCTCGACCTGCTCGAGCGTCACGGCCGCGGGGTCGGCGATCTCTGCGATGACATCGCCGACCTGCTTGACGTAGGCCACCACGCGCACCCCGCACGCCTGGTGCAGCAGCTTCTTGGCGATCGCCCCGGCGGCGACGCGGACGTTGGTCTCGCGGGCCGACGATCGCCCGCCGCCGCGGTAGTCCCGCCGGCCGTACTTGGCGTCGAAGGTGTAGTCGGCGTGCCCGGGACGGTACTTGTCCTTGATGTCGGCGTAGTCGCCCGACCGCTGGTCCTTATTCGGGATCAGGATGGTGATGGACGTCCCCGTGGTCTTGCCCTCGAAGACGCCCGAGAGGATCTGCGGCTTGTCGTCCTCATCCCGCTGGGTCGTCAGGCGCGACTGCCCCGGCCGCCTGCGGCGCAAATCCGGCTCGAGGTCCGCTTCTGACAGCTCCAGCCCGGCCGGCACGCCGTCGACGATGCAGACATTCGCCGGCCCGTGGCTTTCGCCGGCCGTGGTGACGCGGAAGAGCTTGCCTAGGGTATTACCGGCCATGGTCGATGCGTTGGCTCCGGCCCGTGTGGGGCAGGCGATTCCCCCTGGAACCGTCACGGGGGGACTGGCCGCCAATTGTAACAGACGTCTTCCCCCTCGCCGCCATGATGGCCGCAACGCCGGCGCGTCCGTGATATCTTGTCCACCCGGGGATGGGCTCACGGACGGGGCTCGGGCAGGTACTTCATGGCTCCACTGGACGTCAAAGCCATCACGATCATCGGCACCGGCCTACTCGGCGGCAGCATCGGCCTGGCGCTCAAGGCGGCCGGGTTCAAGGGCGAAGTCCTCGGCGCCGGCCGACGCCGGCAGACCCTCGATGCCGCCAAGGTTCGCGGCTGTATCGATGAAGCGTTCGTCGACTGGGCCCCGGCCGTTGCCCGCAGCGGCTTGGTCGTGCTGGCCACCCCCCTTGGGCATTTCCCCGACCTGCTCGCCCAACTCGCCAAGCTCGACCACCCCGACCTGGTCATCACCGACGTCGGCTCGACCAAGCTCCAGGTCTGCCAGGACGCCATCCGTCTGCTGCCTGCCCCCCGGAAGTTTGTCGGCTCACACCCCATGGCCGGCAGCGAGCAGCAGGGGCCCCAGCACGCCCGGGCCGATCTCTTCCGCGGCCGCCCCTGCATCATGGTCGACGAGCCCGGCGTCGCGCCGCTTGCCTCACCCGCCGCCGAGCGTGTCAGAAGTTTGTGGCAGGCCCTGGGCATGCGATTGCTCACCATGCCCGCCGCCGAGCACGACCGCAAGGTCGCCGCCGTCAGCCACCTCCCCCACGCCCTGGCCGTCCTGCTCGTCGAAGCCGCCATCCACGGCCAAGCCCTCGACGTCGCCTCCACCGGCTTCGCCGACACCACCCGCATCGCCGGCGGCGACCCGCAGGTCTGGCTCGACATCTTCCGCACCAATCGCCCGGCCATGCTCGAGGCCATCGACGGTTTCCAGCAGCACCTCAACCAGTTTCGCCAGATGCTCGCAACGATGAATGAGCGTGACATCAAGCAACTGCTCGAACGCGCCCAAGCCCATCGTGAGAAGTGGGGCCGCCAGCAGACCTGAGCCGGCGGTAGGGGGGTGGGGGGGCGATTCGTTCAACTCTTCGAAGGATTCCCACCATGAGCCATCGTTACGCTTTAGGTTTTCTCGGCGCCGGCAACATGGCCGAAGCGATCGCCAGGGCGGCCGTGGACCACAAGGTCCTATCCGCCAGCCAGATCGTTGCCTTTGATCCCAGCCCCGACCGCCAGGACGTCTTCAAGAAGCTCGGCATCGCCCTGGCCAAGACCGGCCCGGAAGTGGTGGAGCACGCCCAGCAGGTCATGCTCGCCGTCAAGCCGCAGATGTTCGCCGCCGTTGCCGCTGAGATTGCGCCGAAGCTGACGCTGGAGCAGGTACTGATCTCCATTATGGCCGGCATCCCCACCGCCAAGATTGCAGCGGCGATCGGCAAGCCCGCGCGCGTCATCCGCGTCATGCCCAACACGCCGCTGATGGCCGGCCTGGGCATGGCCGCCGTCGCCGACGGCACTCACGCGAAGCCGGGCGACGCCGACCTGACCATGAAGCTCTTCGCCACCGGCCAGAGCAAGGCCGTGCGCGTGCCCGAGACGCTCATGGACGCCGTCACCGCCGTCTCCGGCTCCGGCCCGGCCTACATCTATTACCTTGCCGAGGCGATGGAGAAGGCCGCGGCTGAACTTGGCCTCGGTGAGCACGCCCGCCTCATGGTCGCCCAGACGCTCCTCGGCGCCACCGCCATGCTCGTCCAATCCCCCGACACCGCTGCCGAGCTCCGCCGCAAGGTCACCAGCCCCGGCGGCACCACCGAGGCCGCCATCAAACGCCTCGAGGCCCACAACGTCATCTCCACCGTGGTCGAAGCCATCCGCGCCGCCGCTACCCGCTCGGCCGAGCTCGGGGCCTAGAATCCCCTGCCCCGTCAAGCACCCCAGGAGAGCCATGGCATGTCCACGTCCAAGTTCACCTTCACCCCCACGGACGTTGTGCTGCTGCTCAACCGCCTGGCCCTGGGCCTTGTCTTTCTCCTGGCCGGCATCAACAAGATCAGCGGGGGGGTGACTAAATTCGTCGAAGAAAGCTTCCGAGGCCTTGCACCCGCCTGGCTCCCTAACTGGTTTGCCACGCCCTACGGCTACACCATCCCCTTCGCCGAGACGATCTTCGGCGGCCTGCTGATTCTCGGGCTTATGGGGCGCCTGACCGCCGGCATCCTGACCCTGATGCTCGCCAGCTTCACCATCGCCCTCTACGTCGCCGGCAAGGCCAGCGGCTCGGGCCCGATTCACCCGAACATCGTCTACATCGCCCTGGCCCTGCTGCTGACGACGATCGGCCCGGGCAAGCTCTCGGTCGACGGATTCTGTCCTTCGAGGCGTGGCATGACCTTGGCCTGACCCGCTCTACCAGTAGATGTACCGCGTGAACAACCGCCGATCCCGCTCCGGCAACTTCTCGAGGTCCGGGATGAGGTAGCGGTTGTCGTCGAGGTCCAGCAGCAGCTTCCCGCCCTTGCCGTAGTCCTGGGCGCGGTCGCCCTGGAGGCGCATGACCATCGTCACCGGCCCAAGGTCCGTGTCCACGCCCAATTCCAGGAACCCGCCGGTGAGCATCCGCGCCTGCTTGACCGCCTGCACGGTGTGCACCAGGTACCGCTTGAGCAGGGACTGACGGACGAGCTCCTGCACGTCCTCGGGCCAGTCGCTGAGCTTCTCGATGATGCCCACCTCGACCGCCCGCTTCTCGGGGTTGAAGTAACGAAGCGAGATGTAGCCCGAGGGGTGCTGCACCGGGAAACATCGCACCGCGAACACGCCGGAGTAGATCCGGTCATTGATCACCGTCACGTGCAGCGTGCCGCGCCCGCCGAGGTGGATCTTGGCCATGTCCGACGTCAGCCAGCGCGGGTGGAAGTCCTGCGTCTCGGCCGCCTTTTTCTTTTCGGCATCCGTCTGGGCCAGCTCATCGACCGTCGACGGCGCGGCCACGCCCTGCATGCGGACGAGCTTGGCGTAGAACTTGTCCGCCCGGACCAGTTCGTCGTGCCTGCCGTCCTCAGCGATCCGGCCCTGATCGACGACCAGGATGCGGTCCGCCTGCCGCAGGGTGCTCAGGCGATGCGCGATGGCGATGGTGGTGCGGCCCTTGACCAGTTCCGCCAGCGCCGCCTGGATGGCCGCCTCACTCTCGGCGTCGACACTGCTGGTCGCTTCGTCGAGGATCAGGACGCGCGGATCAGCCAACACCACGCGGGCGATGCTCACCCGCTGGCGTTCGCCGCCGGACAGCCCCGCCCCCCGCTCGCCGACCCAGGTGTCGTACCCGTGGGCGGAGCGGAGGATGAAGTCGTGACAGTTGCCGGCCTTGGAGGCGGTGATCACCTCGGCCGGCGTGGCGTTGGACTTGCCGTAGACCAGGTTCTCGTAAATGCTCCCCCTAAAGAGGAAGGGCTCCTGGAGGACCACGCCGATCTGCCGGCGGAGGTCGTCGGTCGAGATCTTGCGGACGTCCAAGCCGTCGATCAGCACCCGGCCGTCGTCGACGTCGTAGAACCGGCAGATCAGGTTGATCACCGTCGTCTTGCCCGACCCGCTGCGTCCGACCACGCCGATCATCTGCCCCGCGGGGATGCTGAAGCTCACGTCCCGCAGCACCGGCATGTGCCGGTCGTACCCGAAGCTGACGCGCTCAAAGGCGATCCCCCCGTCGAGCCGCGGCAGCCGGGCGGCGTCGCGGGCGTCGGTGATCTGCGCGGGTGTGTCGAGGATCTCAAAAATGCGGTGCACCTGCGTGAGGAACTGCGTCAGCCAGTTGGTCAGCTGCGTGAGCGTGGCCAGCGGCCCGTAGAACATCCACATGTAGCCGAAGAAGGCCATGAGTTGGCCGAGGGTCATGTGGTCCTGCATCACGTTGCGCCCGCCGACGTACCAGACGATCCAGCCGCCGAGCTGGAACAGCAGCCCCATGAACGGGTTGAAGGTCACCACGCCCTGGTCCACGCTCAGGCGCGCCGACTGAAGTCGGCCGCTGGCGTTCTCGAAGCGCTCCTGCTCGTGCCCCTCCTTGGCGAAGGCCTTGACCACGCGGATGCCCGAGAGCATGCCCGAGAGCATGCCGGCCTGCTTGCTCGAGGCGTCCCAGAAACGGTAGTAGCGGGGGTAGACGTACCGCCAGAAGACCAGCGACCCGGCGATGACCAGTGGCGCGGGCAGGAGCGCTGCGACGGCGAGCTGGACGTTGATGCTGAACATCATCACCGCCACGCCCACAAGCATGATCATCTGGAAGAGGAACCCGCCGGTGATCTGGTTGACCAGCCCGTGCAGGGCCTCGGTGTCGTACGCCACCCGGCCCACGAGCGAGCCGACCTGCTGGCGGTCGTAGTAGCCCACGGAGAGTTTCTGCAGGTGGTTGACCAGCCGATTGCGCATGTCGGCGGTGATCGAGGCGCCCACGCGGGCGCCCAGGCGGCCGTTGATCACGTTCACCCCCATGCGGAGGATCTGCACCACGGCCAGGACGCCCACGACCTGCAGCAGCAGGAGCCCCTGCTTGTCCATGCGAACGGGGTCAGCCTGGAGTTGCCGGGCCGCCTCATGCGACCCGGGCAGGACCTGGTCGACGAGGATGCGGGTCAACTGCGGCGCCACGAGGTCCAGGGCGATGCCCACCAGCAGCAGGCAGAACATGATCGTCGCGGCCTTGGCGTGGGGGCGCGTCAGCCCGGCGATGCGCGACCAGACGGCCGCACGGTTGATGACCAAGGGACCCTCGCGCTCCTGAGCCTCGAGGTCGGCCGTCTCGAACTCGACCTTCTCGCCCTTGATCAGCTGGTCGAGCTTGCGGGCGACCTTGCTGAACCGGTCGGCCATCCGGTTGCTGTAGCGCAACAGGTCCACGTAGATTCCGTCGACGCGGGCCTGGAGCAGCCCCGAGCCGATCACCGGCTCACAGCGGACCTCATTGATCTCGTCGAAGCGGACGCTGTGCAGGACCGTCGGCGGCGCGGCCTCGGTCACGACCAGCAGCCGATCCGGCGTGACGACCAGCCACTGCGGCCTATACTGGCCCAGCCGGTCGATGTCGGTCGAGGCGCAAAGCAGCAGCCGCTCGGGCGTCAGGCCCTCGGCCGCGAGCTTGTCGAGCACGAATTGAGGCACGGCATGGGGGGACACCATCGGATCGTTCCTGAACAGTCAACGCGACCACGTGTGGTTTTGTGACGATGGGTCGCGGGTTAATCGGTGAAGGGGGCGAGGTGGGGACGTGAAGGACTAGGGCTCCATGGGCCCAAGTCGTTGCCCCGGGCGGCATGCATTGGCGGGGGCAGGTGTGCAATCAAGCACCCTGGGAGTGGGCTGCGGGGGTTTCATTGCCGCCTAGACTGCCCATGCCGGCCGCACAAGTCAAACTCACAATTGCCCGTTGGCGCGGTTATTGACACCCCATGAGCGGTTATCCAGGGAGGGCAGCTACACGCCAAGGCCGTCCAAACTCAAGCCTAACTGCCTTGTAGACACTGCGTTTGCACCCCCCGGCCCGCCTGTTACCCTTTCTGCCTGCCTCGCCAAGCCTCTCGAAGGACGTTCGGCGGCCATGAAGACCATCGTCTGCTACGGCGACTCCAACACCTGGGGGCTGGACCGCCACAATCCCAACCGACGTCTGACGTTCGACGAGCGCTGGCCCGGCCGGATGGCCCGACAGCTCGGGCCGGACTACCACGTGGTCGAGCAGGGCCAGCCCAGCCGCACGGCCGTGATGGATGACCCCGTGGACGTCTGGGGGGCCGATTCATGCAAATCCGGACGGGCGACCCTGACAGCCTGCCTTAGATCACAGGCCCCGATCGACCTCTTGATCCTGATGCTCGGAACGAACGACCTCAAGAACCGGTTCTCGTTCCAGCCGGCCGACATCGCCCTCGGCGTGGCCACGCTGATCCAGATCACTCGCTTGTTGGCCGTCGGCCCGCGGGGGGCAGACCCCCGAGTGCTGGTGATCGTCCCGCCGGTGCTGCCGGCGAGTATGAACAGCGGCGGGTTCTACAAGGCCCACGATCACTCGCTGCGCCTGGCCGAGACCTTCCGGCAGATCGTCAGCCCGCTGGGGTGTGAACTGCTCGACAGCATGGGGGCCCTTGACGGCCAGGTCCCGGACGACCTGCACCTTAGTCTGGCCGAGCACGCGGCGTTGGCCCGGGCCGCGGCCGAGCGCGTCCGAGAGATGTTTGACGTGGCGAGGAAAGATGTTGTTGCCCATCCGTGAGGTTTGACCATGAAAACCATCGTCTGTTACGGCGATTCGAACACCTGGGGCTATGACCCCCGCACCGGCCGGCGCTTTGACCGGGACACCCGTTGGCCCGGCGTGCTGGCTGCGGAACTTGGGCCGGATTATCAAGTGATTGAGGAGGGGCTTAGCGGCCGGACCACCGTCTGGAACGACCCGGTCGAGTCGCTCGGCGACGGCTCGGAGAAGAACGGCAAGTTCTACCTCAAGCCCTGCCTCGACACGCACGCACCGATCGACCTCCTGATCATCATGCTCGGGACCAACGACCTCAAGACGCGCTTCTCGCTCTCGGCCCACGACATCGCGCGCGGGGCGGGCACGCTGGTGCAGATCGCCTACCGCAGCGGGGCGGGCCATGACTGGAAGAAGCCGCCGGTCCTGCTGATCGCCCCGACGCCGGTGCACCCCGAGGCCGTCAGCCTTCAGGCCTGGCAGGGCAGTTACGACAAATCCAGACGCTTCGCCGAGGAGTTCGGCTACGTAGCGAAGGAGAACAAGGCCGAACTGCTCGACGCCGGGGCGGTGATCAGCACCAGCACAATCGACAGGATCCACCTCGAGGCCCCCGAGCACGCCAAGCTGGGCAGGGCCGTGGCGGCCAGGGTGCGTCAGATCATCGACTGAGCGTGGTGGGACCGACCGCAGGGGGCAAGTCCATCCCATGAGAAGTGACCCATGATCCTCGGTGTGCTGCTGGCGATCGCCACGGGCGTGTTGTGGGCAGTGCAGGGCGTGATCTTCAGCCGGGTGGTGATCACCCGGCGGGCGTTGCTGGGGTTCCTGATCGTCAGCAGCGGCGTGTCGGCGGCGGGCGCGGCCGTGCTGCTGACGCCTTGGCCACGAGTCCTCGCCGGCGACGTGCCGGACTGGCCCAGTCTCATGGCCACGCAACTCGCGGCGGGGCTGATCAACGCCTACAGCATGGACGCCCTGCGGCGCGCCCTGCGGGCCGGCCATCACGGCATGGTCTGGACGGTGTCGCAGACGGCCCTGGTCTTCCCGTTCCTGTACGCGCTGCTGGTCATCGGCGAGCCGGTGCGCTGGATCGGGGTCGGGGGTGTGGCGGTCATCGTCGTGAGCCTGTTCATCCTGGGCCGGACCAAGCCCGAACATGCCGACGGCCGATCGACGGCGGGTCGTCAGTGGCTGCTGCTGGCGATCTGGTGCATGGTCCTGTTCGGGGCGATCAACACGCTGCTGACCGTCCCGACGTACTGGCCGGTGTGGGACGGCATGAAGGGGTTGCGTACGACTCTCTTCTTCGCCGGCTCGTTCCTGGGCTTCGTGTCGGCGGGGCTTGTCCGCCGGGTGCTGCCGCCCCGCGATGTCATGGTCGTCGGCGTGGTCCACGGACTGACGGCGGTGGTGAACATCTTCGTGCTGGTGATGGCGATGGACGCGGTTGAGCCCTACGGCCGAGCGGGCGTGGTCTACCCTCTGGGCGTGGGCGTGAACATCCTGACCTTCGCGCTCTACGCCTGCGTGATCCTGCGCGAGCGAAGTGGGAGCCTGGGCTACCTCGGGGCGGCGGCCACGCTGGCGGGGGTGGTGCTGGTGGCGATGTAGGCCGGCGGGCGGTGGTTTCGTCGCCGTGAGGCCGAGAGTGATCTACAATCACCAGCCACGACTCCCAACCATAAGGACCATCCGTGAAAGCAGTGGTGCTCGATAGGCTCGGTCGGACGTGTTGGACGGCGGTGCTGATCGGCATGTGCGTCGGCCTCTTGAGCTGTCAGGCGCAACAGCCCGCGGCGGGGTCGCCGGTGATCTCCGGTCCGCGGGAGCAGCCCGGCGGCGCCTCGCTGGCCGGCCTGGAGTCCGGGCAGATCCGGCCGCGCTCCGGGGCGGACCTCTCGCGGGCGATGATGCCGCTGGAGAAGGTCCTCGCCGGCATTGACGGTCCGGCCTACCTCCGCCACGACTGGAAAGCACGCCGGGCGCACACCCAGCCCGATCAGGCCGACGTCCCGCGCGACGCCCAGCGCGCCTACGCCCGCGGCCGACAGGCCTGGCTCGAACGGCTCTACTTCCAGGCCATCCGCCACCTCCTGACCGCTCAGAAGCTCAGCCCGGATGATCCGACCGTGCTCTCGCTGCTCAGCCGCGTCTATTTCGATGCGGGCAACCCGACGCAGGGCGTGATCGCGCTGACCAAGGCGCTCCAGGCCGACCCCGACGACGTGGACAACCTGCTGGCCATGGGCAAGTTCCTCCTCCAGCGGGACCAGCCGGCCCTGGCGATCGTCCACCTCGGACGCGCCGAGGCGCTGCTGGATACGGCTCCCGCGGGTGGGGACGCGCAGGTGATCCGGTATTACCTGGGGGTGGCCCTGCTGCGGGAGGGTTATGACCTCGCGGCGGTGGATCCGCTGGCGGTCTTCGTCGAGCGTGACGCTTCTTACGACATGTCCTCGCCCTACGCGCGCGAGCTGGTCGTGCTCGGCCAGCAGAAGCCTGGCGTGGTGGTGAACATAGGCGACGCGTGGATGCGCCTGGGCGACCCCCGGCGGGCGATGCGGTGGTACACGCACGAGCTGGCGGACGGGTTCAGCGAGCCGGCACAGCTGCTCCGCAGGCGGGTCTACGTTGATGCGATGCTCGGACGGTGGAGATCCGCCCACGGGGCGGTGATGTCCGCCCTGCTCGAACGTCCGGACTCGGACGAGTTGATCTCGCTGCTGGACGAGCTGTCTGGCGCGACGGGCGATCCGGCCGACCTTGCCGATCGGTTGCTGGATGCTTATCGCCGGTCGGGCGCGTCGGCCCCGTTGGCGGTGCGGTGGGGCCGACTGGTGGGAGTGGATCGAGCGTTGTCGCTCTTCGAGGAGCATCTGGCGGCGAGGCCGTGGGACCGGACGGTGCTCGAGGCGGCATTGCGGCGGGCGTACCGGGACGGTGGCGCATCGGCCATGAGGAGGGCGGTGCGGCTGGTGAGTCGGGCAATCGCGTCACAGCCGTCCTCGGCCGACCGGGGCTGGGAGCTGCTGGCCCGCAACGGGTCGGCGCAGCGGTGGCTGCGGGCGCTCGACGGTGTGGACGCCGGCGGTGCGGACGGGCCGGCGCTGACATACCTGCACGCCCGTGCATCCGAGGCGGCGGGGCAGGGTGATGTGGCGCAGACGTTGCTCCGTCAGGCGATGAAGGACGGACCAGATTTCTGGCCGGCGCGGCTGAGTCTGGCCGAGATGCTCGCCGAGCGGGGCCAGGTCGAGCCTGCCGAGGCGCTGCTCGAACCCGTTTCCCAGATGCCCGAGGCGATGGGCGTGCGGGCGATGCTGCTGCTGCGATCCGGTGAGAAGTCGCGGGCGATGGCGATGCTCGACCAACTCATCGACATCCAGCCGCGAGAGACGCGCTGGCCGCTGCTCAAGGCCAGACTCGAGTTTGAACAGGGCCAGCCGCTGCGGGCCGCGGCGGTGCTTGAGCGGGCCGTGGAGGCCATGCCCGACGAGCCGGCGTTGTACGAGGCCCTTTTCGACATCTACGGCTCGCCGAGCGCCCCGCCCGACGCGGTGCGGTTGTCGGCGACGTTGCTCCAGCAGGCCCTGACGAACATCTCCACGAGCCCCGTGACGCGATACCAGATCGCCTGGCGGCAGATCCGCGAGGGTAAGCCCGACCAGGCGGCGGCGACCCTGCGGGCGCTGGTGCGTGAGGACCCCGCCGACATCCGTTCGCTGCTGCTGCTGCTGCGGGTGCTGGCCACGGGGGAGAACCTGGACGGCGTCGAGGCCATGCTGGTCGAGCGATGGGAGCTGGTGAGCCGTGATGAGAATCTGCGTCAGTTCACGATGGGGCTGATCGCGAAGTACCTCGACGACGATCGGCCGGCCGACGCCGAGCGGTGGATCCATCGGCTGGGCAAGGCGCCGATCACCGACCCGACGAACTACCTGATGCTCGTCGGGCGCCTGCGTCTGGCGAAGCAGGGCAGGCCCACGCTCGACGCGACGGCCCGCCGGCTCATCGCGGCGCATCCCGACCTCGAGGGCCCGCTGACGGCGCGCTGGGCGGCCCTGCTGGGGAACATGAGGCGCGAGGAACAGGCGATGCGCGTGCTCAGCGACGCCATCCGCCGGCACCCGGACGATGACGAGCTCAACAACGCCCTGGGCTACACCTGGGCCGACAAGGGCCGCAACCTCGACCAGGCCCGACAGATGATCGAGAAGGCCGTGGCCAAGGACCCGCGGAACCCGTCCTACCTCGACTCAATGGGCTGGGTGTTGTACAAGCTCGGCCGGTTCGAGGAGGCGGCCGAGTGGCTCGAGCGCGCCGCGTCGAAGCCCGGCGGTCAGCACCCGGTGATGCTCGACCACTGGGCCGACGCGCTCTACCGGCTGGGCCAGACGGATCGTGCGCTGCAGTTGTGGGAGATGGCATTGTCGATCTGCGAGCGTCCCGAGTCGCGGACGGACGCGGATATGGCGGCGTTGCTGCCTGACCTCAAGAGCAAAATAGAAGCGGCTAAATCCGGGGAAATTGCTCCGGTGGCCGAGGCGGTCTTCCCGCCCCTGGCGACGCCGGATTCGGCCGCACAATAAGTGCCGTAAGTTTTTGATTCACAATAATTAATCGGTGTGTCGGACGGGCCGAGTCCGCTGGCCATTGCGGCTGGATTTTGATATCATTTACGACCTGAGCGGATGGGGGAAACGGCCGGGCCGACCGCGCTCTGCCGGCGAACCCGAGGCCCCGGCAGCAACCGCGCCGGCGGTCGGGCGCAGCGCAAGACGCCCCGGACTTTCCTGGCGATTTTCCGCCCGAGAAAGGCTCACCTTCTGATGGAACGGACAGGCAGCATGCAACCCGCCGAGGCCCCGATCGCGTCGGCAGCGGCGTCGGCTCAGAATCCGTCGACCGCCGGTGTGTCGGGATCCGCCTACACCGAGGACAACATCAAAGTCCTCGAGGGCCTCGAGGCCGTCCGCATGCGTCCGGGCATGTACATCGGCGACACCACCACCCGCGGCCTGCACCACCTGGTCTACGAGATTGTCGACAACGCCATCGACGAGCACATGGCGGGCCGATGCTCCCAGATCGCCGTCAAGCTCAACGCCGACGGCTCCGTCACCGTCATCGACGACGGCTCGGGCATCCCCGTCGGCCCCTACAAGCACGAGAACCCCGCCCTCGCCGGCCGGCCCACCGTCGAGATCGTCATGACCATCCTGCACGCCGGCGGCAAGTTCGACCACAACTCCTACAAGGTCTCCGGCGGACTGCACGGCGTCGGCGCCAGCGTCGTCAACGCCCTGTCCGAATGGCTCGAGATCGAGGTCGCCCGTGGCGGGAAACTCCACGCCATCTCCTTTGAGCGCGGCGTCGTCTCCGAGAAGCTCCACGTCATCGGCGAGCGGGCCAAGACCGGCACCAAGGTCACCTTCAAGCCCGACCCGACGATGTTCCCCGACGCGGCCTTCCGTTACGAGACCCTCGCCGCCCGCCTCCGCGAGATGGCCTACCTCAACCCGGGCCTGACCGTCCACATCGAGGACGAGATCGGCCGGCGCGAACAGACCTTCTGCTTCCCCCAGGGGATCGCCGCCTTCATCATCGCCTTCAACGAGGGCAAGAACGTCCTGCACGCCGACCCGATCAACCTCAAGGCCACCGACCCCGACACCGGCCTGCAGTGCGAGGTCTCGCTCCAGTACAACGATTCCTACAACGAGACCTTGCTGAGCTTCGCCAACAACATCAACACCGTCGAGGGCGGCACCCACCTCTCGGGCTTCAAGACCTCGCTCACCCGCGCCCTCAACAGCTACGCCCGCTCCCACAACCTGCTCAAGAACGACACGCCCCCCAGCGGCGAGGACCTGCGCGAGGGCCTCGTCGCCATCGTCTCGGTCAAGATCCCTGATCCGCAGTTCGAGGGCCAGACCAAGACCAAGCTCGGCAACAGCGAGGTTGAGGGGTTTGTCAGCACCTGCGTCTACGAGCAACTGACCAACTGGCTCGAGGAGCACCCCGCCGACGCCAAGCGCGTCTGCCAGAAGGGCATCCTCGCCGCCCAGGCCCGCGAG
>JADZET010000387.1 GCA_020850375.1 Phycisphaeraceae bacterium
ACCGCCGCAATGACGTCTGCTACGGCGTCGACGCCCAGCCCGACAACGGCCGGCCCGACTCCCTCCGCATCGACGGCAAGGTCCCCGGCGACCGCACCGACATGAACCACTGGCTCTGCTGGTTCAACGATTACCTCGGCGCCATCAAGACCCGCTCCTGCGCCCCGGGCAAGGTCAACCGCATCGTCATGTTCAAGAGCTGCTTCCCCCTGAGCCACCTCGAGGCCGCCGGCGCCGAGCCCGGCGACCCCTTCAACCGCCAACGCACCCTGACCAACTACAAGGCCATCTTCCGCCACCCCGACGGCCCGACCGCCACCTACCAGCGCAACGGCGTCACCTACAAGCCCCTCGAACAGGTCTTCGCCGAGAACCCCGACACCCTGTTCATCTTCGTCACTTCCCCGCCCCTGCACTTCGGCCCCCAGGACGCGACGAACGATGACGCCGCTCGCCGCGCACGCCAGTTCAACCACTGGGTCAAGACCGACTGGCTCGCGGCCTACAACAAGGCCCACCCGGGCCTGAACAACGTCGCCGTCTACGACTGGTTCGACGTCCTGGCCTACCCCGACAACCACCCCGACCACCCCAACCGCCTCCGCCAGGAGTACGGCGGCGACCGCGGCGACGCCCACCCCAACGAGCAGGCCGACAAGCACTCGGCCGAACTCTTCGCCCTCAACCAGGACAACTTCATCGATCAGGTCTGGGCCCAATTCAACGCCCGCGCCGCCGTCCCCGCCCGCTGATCGAACGCACGATTCTCCTGCTGTTCAAGAGACCCTCGTTCCCCCGAACGTGGGTCTCTTGTTTTATCCCCTCTGTCCTTGCTCCTCTCTACTTTCCTGCCAGATATACTGGCTCCATGTCCGTGACGATCGAGCACCGCCCCGCCACCGACGCCCCTCGCTTTCGCCTGCGCGTCAACCCCGGCTGGATCGGCGCCGCCATCCTCCTCCTGATCGCCCTGCCCTGCCTCGTCACCCTCCCCTGGTCCATCGGGCGTTACGACCAGCAGAATCTCGGCGAAGGTCAGGCCGACCCCCGCCGGCCCCCGAGCCTGCACCAGCCCTTTGAACCCCTCGGCTCCGACGCCCTGGGCCGATCCCTGCTCTGGCGGTGCGCCCTCGGCGGCGTGATCTCCCTGGGCATCGGCGCCGCCGCCGCCTCGATCTCCGTGGTCATCGGCGTCCTCTGGGGCGCCACCGCCGCTATGGCGGGCGGACGCACCGACGCCGTCCTCATGCGCATCGTCGACGTCCTGTACGGCCTGCCCTACATCCTCCTGGTCGTCCTGCTGAACCTTGCCCTCTCCCCCGCCCTCGAGCGGGCCGCCAGGCAACTCCTGCCGACTGACACCGCCTCGGCCGTCGCCGACGTCGTCACCCTGCTGATCGCCATCGGCTCGGTGAGCTGGCTGACCATGGCCCGCGTCATCCGCGGGCAGGTCCTTAGCCTCCGCTCGCGCCCCTTCATCGAGGCCGCCCGCGCCAGCGGCCTGGGCCGGCGGCGCATCCTCTTTAGCCACCTGCTGCCCAATCTCGTCGGCCCGATCGTCGTCTATACTACGCTGACCGTGCCCACCGCCATCCTCCAGGAGTCGTTCCTGAGCTTCCTGGGCATCGGCGTCCAGCCGCCCCTGCCGAGCTGGGGCAACCTCGCCGCCGACGGCGTGGCCGAACTGCCCGCCCTGCTGCTGGACTTCGCCGGCTCGGGGCCCGGGCCTTGGTGGCTGATCTTCTGGCCGTGCGCCCTGTTGGGCCTGACCCTCCTGTCCCTGAACCTCGTCGGCGACGCCCTGCGCGACCGGCTCGACCCTGCCACACGACGCCGCGCCTAGAACCAGACATCCACCCGGCGCCGGCCCCACGCAAAGGAATGCACGACATGGACCGCCGCTTCGGCTTTCGAGACCTCGTCGTCTGCCTCCTGCTCCTGAGCCTGATCGCCCTGGTCGTCCTGGCCATGTTCCAGTTCGACCGCCAGTGGCAACGCATGACCGCCATCGATAATCAGCTCAAGGAGCACACCCGCGACCTTGCCCGTATCCGCGGCATCCTCGAAAGAGGCGCCCCCGCAACGGCCACGTCTCCCGCCACCGCCCCTGCCGACAGCGCCACCCCCGCCGACCCCTTCGACCGCATCCGCGCCGCCCAAAAACTGCCCGGCTACGCCCTGGGCGACCACTACGTCGGCGTCTTCGGCGTCGTCCCAGACCGCCTCACACCCCTGGTCTCCACCGACGCCTACTCCTCCGACGTCCAGGGCTACGTCCTCGAATCCCTGGCCGACCGCGACCCCGACACCCTCGCCTGGCGACCCGTGCTCTCGACCGGATGGCGCATCAGCCCCGACGGACTGCGCATCGAGTTCGACCTCCGCAAGGGCGTCACCTTCTCCGACGGCGAACCCTTCACCGCCGACGATGTCGTCTTCTCCTTCGACTGGATCATGAACCCCGACGTCGAGGCCCCCCGCCTCCGCTCCTACTACGAAAAGATCCAGGCCGTCGAGAAGCTCGACGACGACCGCGTCGTCTTCATCTTCAAGGAGCCCTACTTCAAGGCCTTCGAGTTCGCCGGCGGCCTGGCCATCATGCCCAAGCACTTCTACGAGAAGTTCTCCCCCACCGAGTTCAACCAGTCCACCGGCCTGCTCATGGGCACCGGCCCCTACCGCCTGCCCGACCCCACCAGCTGGAGGCCCGAGCCCGGCAAGCCCATCGAGCTCGTACGCAACGACCGCTACTGGGGCGAGCCCCCGCCCTTCGACAAGCTCGTCTGGCGCATCATTGAGAACGAGTCCGCGCGCCTGACCACCTTCACCAACGGCGACATCGACGAATTCTTCGCCACACCCGAGCAGTACGTCACGCTCCTGAATAACCAGACCCTGCTCGACCGCACCAACCACTACGAGTACCAGAGCCCCGCCGCCGGATTCATCTTCATCGCCTGGAACCAGCAGCGCGACGGCAAACCCACCCCCTTCGCCGACCCCCGCGTCCGCCGAGCCATGACCCTCCTGACCGACCGCCAACGCATCATCGACGAGATCTTCCTCGGCTACGGCCTGATCGTCTCCGGCCCCTTCAACCCCCTCGTCCCCCAGTCCGACCCCGACGTCAAGCCCTGGCCCTTCGACCCCGACGCCGCCAAGGCCCTGCTCAAAGAGGCCGGCTACGAGGACCGCAACGGCGACGGCGTCATCGACGCCCCCGACGGCCAACCCTTCGAGGTCGAGCTTACCTACCCCGCCACCAGCGAGACCTACAACCGCGTCGTCCTCTTCCTCAAGGACACCTTCGCCAAGGCCGGCGTCGTCCTCCAGCCCAAACCCACCGAATGGTCCGTCCTGATCCAACGCCTCAACGAACGACAGTTCTCCGCCATCAGCCTCGCCTGGACCGGGCAGATCGAGTCCGACCCCTACCAGATCTATCACTCCAGCCAGATCGCCGGCACCGGCGACAACGTCATCTCCTACGCCAACCCCAAGCTCGACGCCCTGCTCGAAAAGGCCCGCGCCACCGTCGACGAGCCCGCCCGCATGGACCTCTGGCACAAGGTCCACCAGATCCTCCACGAGGACCAGCCCTACACCTTCATGATCAGCCGCAAGTCCCTGATGTTCTTCGACGGCCGGCTCAGGAACATCCAACTCACCCGCAACGGCCTGAACCCCAACATCGAGTGGTTCGTCCCCCCCGACGAGCGCAAGTGGTCACCCCGGAAGTAGGTCCCGGTCATCCCGAGTCCCTCATCCCCAACCCCTCTCCGCATGGCTGCCTATATCCTCCGACGACTGCTGCTTCTGCCGCCCACCCTCCTGGGGGTGACGTTCCTCGTCTTCTTCATCATGGCCATGGCCCCCGGCGGCATCGGCGGCCCCCTGCTCAACAAAGAAGGCAGCATGCAGGGCGAGGAGGCCCGCCGCATCCGTGAGTACTACGAGAAACGCTACGGACTGAATCAGCCCGCCATCGTCCAGTATGGCCGCTGGCTCAACCAGATCTCCCCCCTGGGCTGGACCGTCGACGACCAGGGCCATTACGGCCCCTTCACCCTCAAGTGGCCCAACCTCGGCGAGAGCCTCGCCCGACACCGCCCCGTCGTCCACCTCGTCCGCGAATCCCTGCCCATCACCCTCCTGCTCAACGTCGTCTCCCTCCCCGTGATCTACGCCATCGGCATCCTCTCGGGCCTCTACGCCGCCTGGCGACGAGGCGGTGTCTTTGACGTCTCCTCCGGCGCCCTCTACCTCGCCCTCTGGTCCATCCCCAGCATCTGGGCCGGCGTGATGCTCATCGGCCTCCTGGCCAACAAGCAGTACATCCACTGGTTCCCCACCGCCGGCCTGGGCTCCCTGACCGCCGCAGAGATGCCCTTCCTCCCCCACTACTCTGCCTCAGGCTTCGAGCCCGGCTACCTCCTGGACCTGCTCTGGCACCTGGTCCTGCCCGTCGTCTGCCTCAGCTACGGCGGCTTCGCCTACCTCAGCAAGCTCACCCGCGGCTCGATCCTGGACAACCTCGCCTCCGACTTCGTTCGCACCGCCCGCGCCAAGGGCGTCGCCGAGCGCGACATCCTCTTCCGCCACGTCTTCCGCAACAGCCTCCTCTCGCTGATCACCGTCGCCGCCGGTATCATCCCCTCCCTCTTCGTCGGCTCGATCATCGTCGAGACCATCTTCAGCATCCCCGGCATGGGACGACTCGGCGTCCAGGCTGTGCAGTTCCGCGACCGCGAGCTCGTCCTGGCCGTCACCCTCGTCGGCGGACTGATCAGCCTGCTCAGCGAACTCCTCCGCGACGTCTGCTACGCCATCGCCGACCCGAGGGTCAGCTATGAGTGAGGCCGCCCTCCCCCTGCCCCCGGAAGCACGATCGCCGGCCGAACCGGTCGTCGCCCGCCCCTCGCGCAGCTTGCTCGCCGGCGCCTTCCTCTACGTCCTGGGCCGCAAGTCCGCATGGCTCGGAGTCGCCTGGATCGTCCTCTTGGTCATCGGCGCCCTGTTCGCCCCCCTGCTGGCCAACTCCCACCCCCTGCTCATCAAGCTCGACGGCCGCTGGTCCAGCCCCATGCTCCGCCACCTGACCTCCTCCGACGTCATCCTCCTGGCCGCGCCCCTCACGCTCCTGCTCGCCTGGCTCCTCAAGGCCCTGCTCCGCCAGAACGCCCGCTTCCTCATCACCGCCTGGCTGCTGCTCCTGGTCCTCGTCGGCGCCGCCGCGATCTACTTCGTCCAGCCGCCGCTCACCGTCGTCTACGAGCAGTACCGCCAGGCCGCCGCCGAGGGCCGCATCGAACGCGCCATCTACGCCCCCCTGCCCTTCTCCCCCGACGATCGCCTGCGTGACCAGCCCGAGCTGCGCCTGACCGCCCCGACGCTCGCCCACCCCCTGGGCACCACCCCCAACGGCGCCGACCTCCTGGCCAACATGATCCACGCCTGCCGCATCGCCCTGTCGATCGGCTTTATCTCCACAGGCATCGCCATCGCCATCGGCGTCCTCGTCGGCGGCCTGATGGGCTACTTCTCCGGCCTCGTCGACCTCGTCGGCATGCGCTTCGTCGAAATCTTCAGCGCCATCCCCACGTTCCTCCTGCTGCTCTGCTTCGTCGCCTTCTTCGAGGTCAACCTCTACGTCATGATGGCCCTCATCGGCCTGACCGGCTGGGTCGGTTATGCCCTGTTCATCCGCGCCGAGTTCCTCCGCCTGCGCAAGACCGACTTCGTCCAGGCCGCCGTCGCGCTCGGCCTGCCCCTGCGCTCGATCCTCTGGCGCCACATGCTCCCCAACGGCGTCACGCCCGTCCTGGTCAACGCCTCCTTCGGCGTCGCCGGCGCCATCCTCGCCGAGAGCACCCTGAGCTTCCTCGGCATCGGCCTGGTCGAGGAGGCCAGCTGGGGCAAGCTCCTCAATCAGGCCCTGGGCGTCGGCGGCACCTTCTACTGGTGGATCGCCCTCTACCCCGGCCTGGCCATCTTCCATACCGTGTTCGCCTACAACCTCGTCGGCGAGGCCCTGCGGGACGCCATCGACCCGCACACCCGCCGGCTCGACGCGGGCCGCTAACCATGACCGCCACACTCGATTCTTCTCGTCCCTCTCCCGCGCCCCCCGCCCCCGACGCCGCCCCCCTCCTGCGCATCGAGGGCCTGGCCGTCAGCTTCCCCGCTCCCGACAAACAAAAACGCGTCCGCGCCGTCCGCGGCGTGGACCTCTCGATCTACCCCGGCCAAACCCTCGCCCTCGTCGGCGAGTCCGGCTGCGGAAAGTCCGTCACCGCCATGTCCATCCTCCGACTCGTCCCGACTCCCCCCGGCCGCTACGACCAAGGCAAAATCCTCTGGTCCCCCCCCGCCTCATCCTCCAACAACCATCCCCAGTCGCAGGACCTCCTCAAACTCCCCCCACGACAGCTCCGCCAGATCCGCGGCAGCCAGATCGCCATGATCTTCCAGGAGCCGATGACCAGCCTCAATCCCGTCTACACCGTCGGCGAGCAGATCCAGGAGGCCATCCTCCTGCACCAGAACGTCACTCGCCCCCAGGCCCAACTCATCGCCGAGCACGCACTCCTCGACGTCGGCATCGCCGACCCCGCCGGCCGCCTCGCCGCTTACCCGCATCAACTCTCCGGCGGCATGTGCCAGCGCGTCATGATCGCCATGGCGTTAGCGTGCCAACCCGAACTTCTCATCGCCGATGAACCCACCACCGCCCTCGACGTCACCATCCAGGCCCAGATCCTCGAGCTCCTCCGCTCGCTCCAGACCCAGCGCCAGATGGCCGTCCTGCTCATCACCCACGACCTCGGCGTCGTCGCCCAGAACGCCGACGTCGTCGCCGTCATGTACGCCGGCCGGATCGTCGAGTACGGCCAAGTCCACGACGTCTTCCGCCAGCCGCTGCATCCCTACACCCAGGGCCTGCTCGCCTCGATGCCCGTCATCGGCCAGGAGAAAGACCGCCTCCAGACCATCGCCGGCAACGTGCCCAACCCCAGCGCCTTCCCCACCGGCTGCGCCTTCCATCCTCGCTGCACACAGATGCACGGCGACCCGCAATGCTCCCAGCAGGACCCGCCGCTGCTGGAGGTCCACCCCCAACACTGGGCCGCCTGCTGGCACGTCGAACGCTTCCTCGACGGCAAACGCACCGCCCCCGACGTCCGCTACCGCCGACCGCTCGCCTGACCGCGCCCTCGTAGGGCACGCAGGATGCGTGCCCTACCTCGTAAGCGCCCGCCGTGCCCGCACCACTTCCTGCGCCCGCACCCGATACTTCCGGGGGGTCACCTCGTACTGCCCCCGGAACCGTTTGTAGAAGTACCCCAGGTTCTCGAACCCGCACCCCAACGCAATCTCCACGATCGGCCGATCCGTCATGCGCAGCTGCCGCGCCGCGTACTCCAGCCGCATCCGATTCACCAATTCCGTCGCCGTCCCACCCGTGCACCGCCGCACCACCCGGTTGACGTGTTCCGGCGAGCGATCGCACAGCCGCACCAATTCCTCCAGCCCCATCGCCAATCGCTCCGCCTGCGCGAACTGCGCCAGCGCCCGCCTGAGCCATCCCGGTTCATCCGCCCCCGACGCCGGCATCGCCGACCCGCCCGCCGACATCCCCTGCGTCGTCACCCGCAGCACGCTCAGCAGAAACCAATCCAACACCAGCCGTGACGCATTATCCCGTGCTGCCGCCAACTCATCCGCCCACCGACCCAACAGATCCACCTCCGCCCCCGTCAGCGCAAATGACGCCGGCAACTGCTCACCGCCCCACGCCCACCGCCCCTCGCGCGACCCGTACCGCTCGCTCAACTCCGTCAGCACCCCCGCCGCGAACGCCACGTTGACGATCGTGAACCCCTCCGCGCTCGCCCCCCGGAACGCGTGCACGTCCGTCGGCTGGATCACCTCCAGCGCCCCCGCCTCGACGATCTGTCGCCGCCCATTGATCTGGTGCACGCCCCGCCCTTGCTCGACCCAGAAGATCTCTGCGAAGTCGTGCGTGTGCTCGGCATACCGATCGACCCCGCGGTACGTTGACCTCGCCACGTGATACGCCCGCCCCGCCGACACGAATTGCCCAAGTCTCAGCTTCACCACGCCCGCCATGTGCCTCTCTCCTGGAATGTCTGCACAGCGTAAATTTTAACCAGTCTTAGGGGAAGATTCATCGGCCAGGCGCATGTTCCAATACGCCTGCCTCACGTGTTCCCCCCACGCTCACCCCCTTCGTGGAGCCCCCCATGCCCAGCCGCCTGACCGCCAAGGACGTCCAGTTCTACAAAGACCACGGCTACCTCCTGCACCACAAGCCCGTCCTCGCCGCCCCCAAGTTCAAAGCCCTCAAAGACCACTTCGAGCACCGCCTCGTCGACTTCGTCCGCTCCACCGGCAAGTCCCCCGAGCACATGGACGTCCCCCACTTCACCGACCCCAAGCTCTTCACCTGGCTCTTCGACGATGACGTCCTCGACCTCGTCGAGTCCCTGATCGGCCCGGACATCGCCCTCTGGTCCAGCCACTTCATCTGCAAACCCCCCGGCGTCGGCAAACGCGTCCCCTGGCACGAGGACTCCTACTACTGGGTCCAGGCCCTCGACCCCATGGACGTCGTGACGCTCTGGCTCGCCATCGACCCCTCCATGCCCGAGAACGGCTGCATGCAGGTCATCCCCGACACCCACACCGGCGCACTCGCCCAGTACGAGAACACCCCCGACTCCGACAAGGGCAAGGTCGTCTTCAACAAGCAGATCAAGCCCGGCCAATTCGACGAATCCAAGGTCGTCAACTGCACCCTCGCCCCCAACGAGTGCTCCTTCCACCACGCCAAGGTCATCCACGGCTCGAACGCCAACACCAGCCCCCTCCGTCGCTGCGGCTACACCATGCGTTACGTCCCGGCCACCAGCAAGTTCCGCCGCGAGTTCCAGGATCGCGCCCCCGGTTTCCAGATCTACCTCGCCCGCGGCAAGGACCGCGCCGGCAACCACTACGGCGACCCCACCAAGATCAACGAGGCATGGGTCAACGCCGTCCCCGAGCAGCGCCTGCTCGTCAAGCAGCTCGCGGGGTAATTCAAGACATCGAACCCAAGACAGTTCACCACGGAGGACACGGAGTTCACGGAGATCCAAGCCAGAGTCAATCAACGCATGGTCCACCTCCGCTCCGTGTCTTCTCCGTGTCCTCCGTGTCCTCCGTGGTAAATTCTCAGGTCTTCAAGGGGGGACAATGAAAGCCTCCGTCCATGCCAGAATCCTTCGAGCAGCTCCACCGCGACGTCGTCTTCGGCCGCTCCGGGGGTTCCGGGGGCAAGATCATCTGGCAGCCCCGCATCGGCTGCTGGATCGGCGACCGCCGCTTCCGCGGCCAACCTCTTCCTCCTCCCTACACCGGCCTGGACGACCCCCAGATCTTCCGCCTGCTCGGATGCTCCGCCCGCATCTACGGCTACAACCGCTGCCTCGTCCCCGTAGAGCCTCCCGAAGTCGTCAAGACAAAAAAGCCGCTCAATGACACCGACTACGAGCTCACCATCGACACCCCCGGCGGCCGACAGACCGCCGTCTACCGTGTCGTCACCGAGACCTGGTACGAAAAGCCCCTCAAACGCGAGGTGACCACCGAGGAAGAACTCCGCGTCGCAGCCTGGCGCGCCCGCCACACCACCTGGGAGTGGGATCAACAAGCCTTCGACGCCGTCCGCGCCCGCTGGGGCGCCCTCGCCGCCCCGCACGTCGCCACCCCGCGCCTCGGCAGCCTCGAGCGCTACGTCGAAGCCATGGGCGTCGAGGCCGCCGTCTACGCCCTGTACGACTGGCCCGACGCCGTCGCCGACTACTGCGCCGCCCGCGAGGAATCCTTCAACCGCCTGATCGACCTGCTCAATCACTCCCCCATCGACATCATCAACTTCGGCGACAACATCCACGCCGGCACCCTCACCCCCGACCTCTTCGAAAAGTATGTCCTGCCCGTCTACCAGTCCCGCTGCCGCAAGCTCCACGCCGCCGGCAAATTCGTCCACGCCCACTGGGACGGCGACACCAAGCCGCTGCTCCCCTACGCCAAACAGACCAGCCTCGACGGCATCGAGGCCATCACGCCCAAGCCCCAGGGCGACGTCACCCTCGAAGAGATCAAGGAAGCCCTCGGCGACGACCTCTTCCTGATCGACGGCCTGCCCGCCGTCCTCTTCGACACCACCTATCCCCTCGCCATGCTCGAGGACTACACCCACCGGCTCATCGACCTCTTCGCCCCCAAGCTCGTCCTGGGTATCTCCGACGAGATCTCCTCCACCGGCGACCTCGAGCGCATCCGCGTCGTCGGACGGATCGTCGACGAATACAACGCCCGGCTGGGCTAGTCCCCCGTCCCCCCGCATGCCGGTACTGCCGATACATCAACGTCTTGCGGCCAGCCGCCCCCCGCATCACTCGATCCACATGAACAAACGCTGGATTACGTGCTGAATATTTCCGTTTGTTTGTTGATTTTGCCTATTGACTCACCCCCCGTCGCCTGAGAAGATCATTTTGGAGGTGAGAAATGAAACATTTCTGTTTCGTTGCGGCTACGGTTGCGCTGATAGGGATTTTGGCCCCGATTTCCGCTCAGGCGGACGATCTGTTCCCGCCTCCGTGGCGCGGTCTTGACGGCACCACATGGGCCGAGTGGACATTCTCCACGCCCGATCCGGCGCCGCTCCCGGACCAGGGATTCAATCCCTACGGTCTGACGGACCTGGTGGTCTACCCCGGTGTCGGACAGAACTGGTGGTCCGAGCTGGACGGACGCTTAGGCGTCTGGCCCCTCTCGGGTGAGATCTGGACCACCATCCCCAACCGCCCCCTTCCCCTGCCCTGGAAGGACATCTGGATCCAACTCACTTGGGAGCCGCAGGCCCCGGGCAATACGCCCTTCGTCCTGACCACAGCCCCCGAGCAGATCTTCGCCACGCTCGTCCAGGAAACGCCCCTCGGCGGCGCCTGGATGCACTCGATCTACAGCATCCACATCGAGCCTAATCCCAACATCGAGACCGTGGTCATCACCGGCGGCATCAACGTGGATCAACTGGTCATCGACACCATCTGCATCCCCGAGCCGGCCGGATTAAGCATGGCTGTTCTCGGCGGTCTGGTGCTCCTGCGACGTCGCAGGGCCTAGCTCACCGCCGTGTCCGGGTTCGACATAGAGGAAGGAGGGAGAGATTGATGCGATTCCTCGCAGCAATATCCGTTATCGGTGTGGTCCTGTTCTCCACCGTCAGCTCGGCCTACGCGGACGACCTGCTCCCGCCGCCGTGGCGAGGCGGGCCACGCACCACCATGCAGGAGTGGGAGTTCTCAACCAATCAGTCCATGGCCCTGCCCGCCGACGTGGTGCTCAACCCCTACGGCCAACCCTACGCCGACGTCTACCCCGGCACCGGCCAGAACTGGTGGCCCGTCTGGGGCGGGCACGACGGCGTCTGGCCCCTCTCGGGCACCATGGAGTTCTTCATCCCCAACGCCTCACCCAACGAGTACAAGGACGTCTGGATCCAGATCACCTGGGCCAAGCAGGCCCTGCTCTCCGAGCCCATCCTCTCGTCCAACCCATCGGGCATCATCCAGCTCATCCAGGAGATCGACATCGGCCCGACCGGTGAGCCAGCCCCCGCCGGCGCCAACTGGTGGCACACCGTCTACAACATCCGCATCTACCCCAACCCCACCTTCGAGGTGATCCGCATCGACGGCACCATCATGGTCGACCAGATCGTCATCGACACCATCTGCGTCCCCGAGCCCGCCGCCGTCAGCGCGCTGGCCCTGGGCGCCCTGGCCCTCTTGCGCCGCCGACGCTGACCGATTTTGCGTTCGCCAATCCCACTTGACAACGCCGGGCGGCCGAAAGGTCGCCCGGGTTGTTTTTGATGGCACGATCCGATCCGTCCCCGCCCCTCACGCCGGCTGCTGCATCGTCAGGCAGTGCAGCGACCCGAACCCCACGATCAGGTGACGGCTAGGAATCCCCACCACCTTGTGCCCCGGCATGGCCCGCGCCATCACCGCCAGGGCCTGCTCATCCGTCCCCTGGTCGAAGATCGGCACGAACACGCTCCCGTTGGCGATCAAAAAGTTCGCGTGGCACGCCGGCAGCGCGTTTCTCCCCCCCGGCCCGAAGCTGTCGGCCGGGTAGTCGTAGTAACGCGTCGCCGGCATCGGCAGCGCAACGAGTTTCAGCGGTTTACCATCCTGGTCCATCGCCGACGTCAGCCGCGCCCAATTCACCTCGAGCGCCTCGTGGTTGAGGTGCTCCTTCGCCGCCCGCGGCGCGACGACCGTGTCCCCCGCCACGAACCTCGCCAACTGGTCGATGTGCCCGTCCGTGTCGTCGCCCGCCAGACCATTCCCAAGCCAGATCACGTGCCGCGTCCCGAGCGCGTCGTGCAGCAGCCGCTCGATCTGCTCGCGCGTCAGCGCCCGGTTGCGGTTCTGGTTCAGCAGGCACGCCTCGCTGGTCATCACCGTGCCCGCCCCGTTGACCTCGATCGACCCGCCCTCGAGCACCTCGGCGTGCTTCCACGAACCCATGCCCAGATGAGCCGCGATCCCGCCCGCCACCGCGTCATCCTGCGCCGATGAACCATACTTGTTTCCCCAATTATTGAAGGCAAAATCATGGCAGGCAACAGCACCATCCTTGTCCTTCACGAAGATCGGGCCGTAGTCGCGGGCCCAGGAGTCGTCGGTGGGGATGCCCAGCTCGGCGACGTCGGTGACGGTCACGACCTTGCGCAACTCGGCCACGAAGTGATCGAACTCCGCCTGCGCCTCGGCCAGGCAGCCGGGCCAGGTCTCGGGGTTGTGCGGACGGCTCAGCCAGACCCGCTCGAGCGGGGCCCACTCCGGGGGCATGACAAAACCCGCCTTCGCCGCCGTGCCGGTCATCTTCCTCGCTCGCTTGGCCATGCTCGTTTTCGCTTTCTCTAGGACCGACAACACTATATCGCCCCCCGGGATGCCGGCGGGCTCCACGCCTGACAGCCCAGCGGTATGATCTTCCCTTTCGCTCTCGGGTTTCCCGTGGATCGGGTCCGCCATGAAGAAGTCCACGCTGATCACCCCACCCTCGGGGCAGGCGCAGGTCGATCCCGCGGCCGCCTCGGTCGCCTCCCCGCCCCCGCAGCGGGAGTTGTCCGGCCGGCTCGCGGGGTTGTCGCTGCCGCGCCAGGTCGTGGCGCTGTCGCTGTGGCCGTTCCTCGAGCAGCTGCTGAACTTCACCGTCGGCACGGTCGACGTCACACTCGCCGGGCACCTCAAGCCCGAGTCGTTGGCCGTCAATGCCTCCAACGCCCTGGGCGTGGCCGGGTACGTCGGCTGGCTGATCGGCCTGCTGCACGGGGCCGTCGGCGTCGGCTCGACCGCCCTGATCGCCCGCGCCATCGGGGCCAAACACCGCGGGCTGGCGCACGCGGCGGTTGCCCAGTCGCTGCTGCTGGCGTTGGGCATGGGGCTGTTCTCCCTGGCCCTGGTCTACCTCGGCGCCGACGCGCTGGGCCACCTCGTCGGGGCCAAGGGACCGAGCCTGGAGTTCAGCTCGCTCTACCTGCGGATCATCGCCCTGGCCACGCCCGCCTCGGCAGTGCTGTTCGTCGGGGCGGCCTGCCTGCGCGGCGCGGGCGACACGCGCACGCCCTTCTTCGTCATGCTGCTGGTCAACGCCGTCAACGCCTCGGCCAGCGTCGCCTTCGTCTACGCCCCGGCCCCGATCGGCGGGCACGGCGTGGCGGGCATCGCCGCGGGGACGTTGTTGGCCTGGTACGTCGGCGTCGCGGTCATCCTGCTGGTGCTCCTGCGGGGGTGGGGGGGGATTCGCCTCTACGTCCACCGCCTGCGACCGCACGCGCACACGCTGCGGCGGATCATCCGCGTGGGCCTGCCCAATCTCTTCGAGTCGCTGGGCCTGTGGTCGGGGAACTTTCTGATCCTGCGCATCGTCGCCGCCACGGGTTCGCCGGCCGCGCTGGGCGCACACCTGATCGCGGTGAGGATCGAGGCGGTCAGCTACCTGCCCGGCTACGCGATGGGCATCGCCTCGGCCACGCTGGTCGGCCAGTACCTGGGCCTGGGCGATCCCCGCCGCGCCCGGCAGGCGGCCCTGCTCTGCTGGGCCATCGGGGCGGGGTTCATGACCTGCCTGGGCGTGCTGTTCATCGCCGTGCCCGAGCAGCTCGTCCGCCTGATCACCGAGGCGGCGCCGCTCTTGGAGCTCAGCCCACAGCTCCTGCGGATCACGGGGTTCGTGCAGTTCTTCTTCGGCTCGGCGATGGTCTTCTCCTTCAGCCTGCGCGGGGCCGGCGACACCCGCGCCGCGATGGTGCTGACCTACTTCTGCACCTACGTCGTCCGCCTGCCCGCCGCGTGGCTGCTGGGCATCCACTTCGGCCTGGGCCTGCGCGGCGTCTGGCTCGCGCTGTGCGGGGAGCTGGTGCTGCGCGGCTGCCTGTTCGCCGCACGGTTCTTCCAGGGGGCGTGGGTGCGGGCGCGGGTTTAGTACACGCCCCTGATCAAGGATTACTCCCCCGGCTCCACCACCCCGCGTCCGCGCTTGATCTGCCCGCGCTGCTTCTTCGCCTCGATGCGTCGCCTCTTCGACGCCCTCGTCGGCCGCGTCGCCCGCCGGACCTTCACGGGCTTCTGCGCCTCGACGATCATCGCCCGAAGCTTGAGCAGGCACGCCTCCTTGTTCGCCGACTGCGACCGGCTCTCCTGGTTGACGAAGCTCAGTTCCTCTTCCCCCGCCCAGCCCGCGATCGTCAGCAGCCGGCGGTACACGCGCAACGGCAACGCCCCGGCCAGCGCCGCCAGCGGCACGCACAACCGCGCCTTGGTCGAGAGTTTGTTGACGTTCTGCCCGCCCGGCCCCGAGCTGCGGGCGAAGCTCCACCGCAGCCCCTCAGCCGCCAGCCTCACCCCCGGCCCGACCTCCACGCCCCCGCCGCCCTGGACCGCCTCGGGCGTCACGACTGCCTCGTCCCGCCGCGCATCATCAGGCCCGCCGTCGAGAAGACCGAGAGGTAGACGACCAGCAGCGCCAGCCCCGCCAGCGGATTGCCCAGCATCGTGACCCCGTAGATCACGCACACCGACGGCACCAGGAGGCTCGCCCGCTCGCCGAGGTTGGGCTTGATGTTCTGGGCCTGCGACCCGGCCGACAGCTTGCGCCCGATGTACTGCAGGCGCGGGATCAGCGCCGCCGTCCCGAGCAGCAGGCACATGTAGAAATCCGGTCTGTTCAGGAAGCTCCAGTTCATGATGGGCCCTTGATTGCCGGTGGGTGATTGTCGATTTGCGATGCCGATTGTAGTCGAAGACGAACCCCCGCGGTCCCCGGGCCGCCGCCTACGGCGGTCAGCGGCCTCTCTCACATCGGTAATCGCAAATCGCACATCGGCAATCCCTCAATCCTCCTCGGCCTTGGGCTTGTAGGCCGCCGCGATCTGGGCCTGGATGTTGCCCGGGACCGGGTCGTAGTGGCTGAACTCCATGGTGTACGACCCCTGCCCGCCGGTGACGCTCTTGAGCTGATTCTGGTAGTTGGCCACCTCCGCCAGCGGCACGATGGCCTTGATGGTCGACAGGTCCGTGCCGAGCATGTCCGTGCCCTGGATGCGCCCGCGCTTGCCCGAGAGGTCGCCGGTGATGTCGCCCATGTACTGATTGGGCACGGTCACCTCGATCTTGACACAGGGCTCGAGCAGCACGGGCTTGCCCTTCTGGATCGCGTCGATGAAGGCCCGCTTGCCCGCGGTGACGAAGGCGACTTCTTTCGAGTCCACCGGGTGGTACTTGCCGTCGGTGACCAGCACCCGCACGTCCTGCAGCGGGTAGCCGGCGATGGCGCCGGTCTCGAGCACCTGCCGCACGCCCTTCTCGATCGCCGGCAGGAACTGGTTGGGGATCGACCCGCCGAAGGTGTCGTCGACGAACTCGAAGCCGCTGCCGCGCTCGAGCGGCTCGATCCGCAGGAACACCTCCCCGAACTGACCCGCCCCACCGGTCTGCTTCTTGTGGCGGTGGTGGCCCTCGGCCTTGACCAGGACGGTCTCGCGGTAGGCGATCTTGGGCGGCTTGGTGTCGACCTCGATCCCGAACCGGCCCTTGAGCTTCTCGAGGATCACGCGCAGGTGCAGCTCGCCCAGGCCGCTGATCACCGTCTCGTGCGTGATCGGGTCACGGCGGACGCGGAACGTGGGGTCCTCGTCGACGAACTTGGCCAGGGCGTCGCCGATCTTCTGCTCGTCGCCGCGCTTCTTGGGCTCGATGGCCAGGCCGTACATCGGCTCGGGATAGGCCGGCACGCGGACGTGCAGTTCGTCGCCGTCGTGCGACTCGTGCAGCACCGAGTCGAAGTGGACCTCGTCGACCTTCACCAGCGCCGCGATGTCGCCCGGCACAGCCGCGTCGGTCTCGATCGTCTGCCCGCCCTGGAGCTTGTAGACGTGGGCCACGCGGATCGGCTTCTTGGCGCTGCCGATGATCAGCTGGGAGTCCTTCTTGACCGTGCCCTGGTGGACGCGGAAGACGCCCTGCTTGCCGAAGCGGTCGTTGACGACCTTGAAGATGTGCGCCACCGCCGGCTTGCCCCCGTCGAGCGCCACGGCCGTCTCTTTGGCGTCCGGCCCCGTCCCGTTGACGAACACCGGCGGGTTGCCCTCGGTGGGGTTGGGCGCCAGCTCCGCGAGCACCTTGAGGAACTCCTTGATCCCGACCGACTGCTCGTGGTTCGTGTGTGTCCGAGCGCTGGCGAAGCAGATCGGCACCAGATGCCCCTCGCGCAGGGCGGTCACGAACGGCTCGTGCAACTGCTCGGGCTTGACGTCGCCCTGCTCGAGATAGATCGCCATCAGGTCCTCGTCGACCTCCACGACCTGGTCGAGGATCTTGGTGTGCGCGTCGGAGATCGACCCCAGGTCCGACTCCCCGTCGTGGGCCGCGAAGCAGTCGAGGATCGCCTTGCCCCCCTGGGCCGGCAGGTTCACCGGCAGGCATTCCTTGCCGAAGGTCTTCTGGATCTGCTCGACGACGGCCTCGAGGTCGACGTTCTCCGCGTCGATCTTGTTGACCACGATCATCCGGCAGAGCTTCTGCTCCTTGGCCCGCTCCATCAGGCGTCGCGTCACCGGGTCCACGCCCGCCGAGGCGCTGACGACGATCACCGCCGTCTCGACCGCCGCCAGGGCCGCGAGAGACTGGCCCATGAAGTCGGCGAACCCGGGGGTGTCGATCAGGTTGATCTGCCTGCCCTGATGGCTCAGGTGCAGGACCGAGGAGAAGAGGCTGTGCCCGTGGGCCTTTTCCTCATCCGTGCAGTCGCTGACCGTGTTGCCCTTCTCGACCT